>JAILCU010000140.1 GCA_024690405.1 Bacteroidales bacterium | reverse complement strand
TACGCACGCGGCGTCCGTTTCTGCTCATTCTTCTGTTTTTCTCCCTTATGAGAAAAGTTGTCTATAGTATATTGTTGGCAGCCATCCTGTGGTTCGTGATGTTCTTTCCCAACCTGGGACTGGACCTGAACTTCTGGGCCGTGATGGCTGCGGCCTCGCTCACCCTCACCGCGTGGGCGCTGTTCTTTGGCGGCAAACCCCGTGGAAGCATGCATTGGAGCGAGTTTGTGCTGGGCGCCGCCATTGCGGTGGTGCTGTGGGGCGTGTTCTGGCTGGGCGACAAATGTTCGCAATTGCTCTTCGATTTCGCCCGGCCGCAGGTTGATATGATCTACGGCATCAAGGACGGCAGTTCGCCCACCCTTATCGGGTTGCTCCTGTTGTTGCTGATAGGTCCGGGCGAGGAGATATTCTGGCGCGGCTATGTCCAGCGTCTCTGCTCCGAACGCTGGTCGCCCAATGTGGGCTTTGTCCTGGCAACGGCGGCCTACACCCTCATTCATGTGTCCTCGCTCAACTTCATGCTCACGATGGCCGCGATGGTCTGTGGCATTGCCTGGGGTGGTTTGTATCGCCTTTTCCCCAAGCATTTCACCGCCATCGTCGTCAGCCACGCCTTGTGGGATGCCGCCGCCTTTGTGTGGTTCCCGTTTTGAACAATTCTTCTGCTCCGTTATAGTTTTTTGTCATATTTTGCCGTTTAAATCACATTTTTGTGTATCTTTGCGGCAAAATATGACAATTTTTATTGATGGAAACAATGAATACGATGAAGCAAAAGCAGTATTTGTTTAGGCTGAAAAAATGCTTTTTGATGGCCTCTTTGACCTTGGCATGTGCTCTCGGTGGCTATGCACAGCGCTTGGTCGACGGACGCCTGGACGAGGGACGCCCGGTTAAAAGCGTGCAACCCATCCAGTTGATTCTCGACTCCGATTTCGGCAGTTCTACCGACGACCTCTTCGCCCTGATGATGCTCAACCACTACATCGACGATGGGATTGTTGACCTGAAGGGCATCATCGTCGACCGCGAAGGCGAGAAGAATGCAGGCGTGGTGGACATCTTCAACACCTACTATGGTCATCCCGACATCCCCGTGGGCCTCGAGCGCAATGGCGTGAAATCGCCCCGTTGCTTCATCCCCTACAACGGCATTTGCGACCTCAAGGATGCGCAGGGCAAGCCCCTCTTCAAGCGCTCTCTCGACGTGAGCAAACTGCCCGATGGCTACAAACTCTACCGCAAACTGCTGAGCAAGGCTGAGGACAACTCCATCGTCATCGTGGCCATCGGCTTCGTCACCACCCTCTCACAACTCTTCGAATCCGGTGCCGACGAGTATTCCGACCTCAGCGGTCTCGACCTCTTCAAGCAGAAGGTGAAGTCCGTGTACATCCAGTCGGGACGTTTCGAGGCTGGCGACAGCCTTAGCGGCTACAACATGCGCGCGGCTTCCAAGCAGTCTGCCCTCTTCTACAACAAATTCCCCGAAAAGGTGGACCTCGTGATGTCGCCAAGCAATATCGGCGACAAGATGAACTATCTGCCGCAAGACGTTCTGGTGGACCTCTCTTACACCGACTGGAACCCCATTAAGTCTGTTTACACCAACTACACCTGCGACACGGGTCAGCGCATGTGGGACACCAACTGCCTCGTGAACGCCGTCCTGGGCGACAAAGAGTACCACCTCTCGCCCCGTGGCAGGGTCCTATTCGTGGACAAAGGCGAGATGTCAGAGATGCTCTTCACGCCTGATCCAAACGGAAATGCACGCTACCAGATGCCCGGCGACAGTTACTATTTCATGGAGAAACTCATGGATATACGGCGCCACAACCGCATCAACAAGTACCCGTCGCGCTACACCATCGAGGCTCCCCAGCCCACACTGCTGAGCGAGAATGCTACCGAGTGGGCCAAGCCCCGCACAGGTCTGCTCATCGACAAGTACCTCGCTACGGCCGGCAATCGTCTCGACCCTAATGAGTTCCGCACCGTGTTCCAGCCCATCGGCTACTATGGCGGCAACGTGGCCGCATATCGCGAGGCAGAGAACATTGCCGTGGATTCGCTCTACGCCGTCATGCTCGACCGTGCCCTGCGCGCCGGCAAGAAGACGATGACCATCGTCACCGGAGCACCGGGGGCCGGCAAGAGCACCGTGGTGAGCCGCCTCGGACTCAAGGATGAAGGTCTGATCTACGACGCTACCCTCGCTGGCGGTACGTCCCGCCTGGAGCGCGTCATCCAGCGTGCCAAGGACAAGGGAATGAAGAAAATCACCGTCGTACCCGTCTACAACGACGTTATCACCTGCTTCCGCAATACCATCAGCAGTGGCAAGAACTCCAACCGCTTCTGCACCCTCGACAATATGCTTCAGTCCTTCAACGACAGCAAGGGAAAGGTGGAATGGATTCAGCACCAGCACCCCGAAATCAACATCATCCCGATGAACAACGAGGGCAACAAGGGACCCTTCAAAGTGGGCGTGAAGGAAGCCAAGGAGTGGAATTACGAAGTCTCTGAGGACCAGGTCTATGAGATGCTCAACATCCTCTCCGACGTCATCGAGAGCGGTGAACTCTGGGAGCAGCAGTTACCCTCCCTCGTGGGCGAAATCACTGCCATACCCGACCTCAGCAACCGCAACCGCAAACTTGCCCAGAAAATCAGTGACCGCGTAGAGGAGATCCTGCACAACTACCGTAACTGATTCGCCCTCCAACCGCTTACCAAGCGCCCCCGTGGTCGCGTGTATGGCGTTTCGTCCGCCATCTCGTCCGCCATCTCATCCCCGCTCAACCGCTTTTTCAAGCGCCCGGTGGGTCGATGTATGGCGTCTCGTCCGCCATCTCATCCCCGCTCAACCGCTTTTCCAAGCGCCCGGTGGGTCGATGTATGGCGTCTCGTCCGCCATCTCGTCCGCCATCTCGTCCGCCATCTCATCCCCGCTCAACTGCTTTCCCAAGCGCCCCCGTGGTCGCGTGTATGGTGTTTCGTCTGCCATCTCATCCCTGCTCAACGGCGTGGCCTTTTGTGCTGTTCTGGCCTGAGCCCCGTCTTCCCTTCCGCTTTTAGCCGCTGTGCCCTCGCCATCAGGCGAGGGTTTCCCTCCCTCCCTCACATCGCGCCATCGTTTTCTCAAGTGAAGCCGCCATCCTTGATATGCGTGCAATCACCGCGCATCAGAGTTCGCTATATTCCGGCACCTGTTGGCAGAACTCATAAGTGCCCTTTGCCCTGTCGAGGTGGCATATCACATGTTGCATGCCGTTGGAGACGATGAGCCATTCCACTCTCAGCACCGTGTTGTAGCGCCACACTTGGTCGAACACCTTCTGCGTAAGAGCCACCGTTGGCGCCTTGTACTCTACGATCATCCGTGGCGCCTTGTCGAGGCCGTAGAGCACGCTGTCACAGCGTTTCGTCATCCCGTTGAGCGTGAGGCTCACTTCGTTGCCCATCAGTCCGGCAGGGTAACCTTTGTGGCTGATGAGGAAGGCTGTGAAGTGCTGTCTCACCCATTCCTCAGGCGTCAGCCTGACATATCTTCTTCGCAGCGGGTCGAAGACCGTCGTCGTGCCGTCTTTCTCGCCGATTTTCAGTTCAGCAGCGGGTAGGTTCAGGGCAGGGTAGCAGGGGCTCATGTTATCTTTCATGTTGCAAAGATAAGCATTATTTTCCATTCAGAACTCACTTGCCACCTTTTTTCCGCTCCACACCATCCAACAAGCAGTCACCCGTCTTCCGCTTATTCCGCCTGAGCGGTCGTTGCAAAGTGGGGGTGTTTTTTCCAAAAAGCGCTCTGAATGCATATTTGTCCTGTGAGCAGCCCGGGCTGCCACCCAGGCCGGGTGTGTAGGCCCCTGTATTCGCGTGCTCTTTGGTGCTACTTTACGCGCACGTTATAAAATAATGTATAGATTTTTTGCCGCGAAATGCGAAATAATGCTTATCTTTGCACCAATAATAGATAAAAAAGGCATGAAAACAAAGGAAGAAATCGTTGCGAACTGGCTGCCACGATACACCAAGCACGCCTTGGAGGACTTCTCCAATCTAGTGCTGCTCACCAATTTCAACCACTACATTGACTTGTTCTGCGAGCATTTCGGCATCGAGGAACCGAGCTACGACGCCAATATGCGTATGGCTACAGCTGACGGCATCACGATGATCAATTTCGGCATGGGCTCGCCCAACGCCGCCATCGTGATGGATCTACTGAGTGCCATCCATCCCCGTGCCTGCCTGTTCCTGGGTAAGTGCGGCGGCATCCCTGCGAAGGTGCAGATGGGCGACCTCATCCTTCCGTTGGCGGGCATCCGCGGTGAGGGTACCAGCAACGACTACTATCCGCCCGAGGTGCCGGCGCTGCCTGCCTTCATGCTCCAGCGTGCCGTCAGTTCTGCCATCCGCGATGCGGGCCATGACTACTGGACCGGTACGGTGTACACCACCAACCGTCGTATCTGGGAGCATGATGATGTGTTCAAGGAATACCTGCGCACAACACGCGCCATGGCCGTGGATATGGAGACGGCAACGCTCTTCACCACAGGCTTTGCCAACCACATCCCCACGGGTGCCCTCCTCCTTGTTTCCGATAATCCCATGACCCCCGACGGTGTCAAGACGGCAGAGAGCGATCAGAAGGTTACCACCAACTTCGTGCACGACCATGTCCTCATCGGCATCCAGGCGCTGGAGAAGATTAAGAAGGAGGACAAGACCGTCAAGCACTTGAAGTTCGACTGGTAAGAGGCAACGCACGACCTGAAGCGCCTGCCTTCACACTATCTTATAATGGTGCGATGAGCATAGTGCCGCAGCCCCGTCCCATCCCCGCCTTGCTTGAAAGGGTGCTGCAGCGGGCAGGAAAGCAACCCCGCCCCATCCCCGCCTTGCTTGAAAAGGCGCTGCAGCGGGCAGGAAAGCAACCCCGCCCCATCCCCGCCTTGCTTGAAAAGGCGCGGAAAACAATGCTGCAGCGGGCAGGAAAGCAACCCCGCCCAATCCCCGCCTTGTTTGAAAAGACGTGGAAAACAATGCTGTAGCAGGCGACTGCTCGCCTTCCCCCTGGCGCTCCGCGCCCTATCGTGTGGCATTTTGTCCTTGAGGTTGGGTGTCGCGCGTATTCGCGCGTGATTTCACCCTCCCCTCCATTTAAACGCAACCAAAAAGAAAAAGAATACAGTGGCAAAGAAAACAGGCGTAACCTACGAGGAAATCGTGCGGCAAGTGCGCGCGGGTGACTTTAAACCCATCTATTATCTGATGGGTGAGGAGGCTTATTACATTGATCGCATCGCTGATTACATCGTCGATCAGGCCGTCACCGAAGACCAGCGCGACTTCAACCTCACCATTCTCTACGGACCGCAGACCACTTGCGAGGAAGTCATCAGTGCCGCCAAGCGCTATCCGATGATGGCGGAGCGGCAGGTGGTGGTAGTACGTGAGGCGCAGAGCCTGGCGCACAAGGAACTTCTGTCCTACTATGCGCAGAAGCCTATGCCCTCCACTGTGTTGGTGATGTGTCACAAGAACGGCGCCATTGACCGCCGCACGAATATGGCGAAAGAGGTGCAGAAGGTGGGCGTCATCTTCGAGTCGCCAAAACTGTACGAGCGCGAATTGCCCGGCTTTGTCAATAGCTACGTCCGTCGCAAGGGCGCTGAGATTGCGCCAGATGCGTGCCAGATTCTCTGCGAACACGTAGGTGCCGATCTCAACCGCCTGGCCAGCGAACTTGACAAACTCGTGGTGGCGGTGGGTGAGGGTAAGCGTATCGATGCCCAGGCCATTCAGGATAACATCGGTATTAGCAAGGAGTACAATTCCTTTGAATTGGTGGCAGCCCTCTCGGTGAAGGATGTGATGAAGGCAAATCAGATTGTGAAATACTTTAACAGCAACCCCAAGGACTTTGCCATACAGAAAACCCTGGCTACGCTGTACAAATTCTACACCGATCTGATGCTGGCGTACTATGCTCCGGTGAAGTCGGAGGAGGGTGTAGCGGCCTGGTTGGAGCAGTCGGTGTGGCAGGTGCGCCGCAATGTGATGCCAGCCATGCGTGCCTACAACGCGATGAAAGTGTATCAGATTATTGATGAGATACGTCGAACGGATGCTGCTTCGAAGGGTGTCGGGGGGCAAAAAACGTCGGATGGGGACCTCCTGAAAGAACTCGTTTTTTTCATTTTGCACTGATTCTGTATCTATTTTCGCTCAAAATAGATACAGGATTTTTATCTTCTATTCCCTTTGATTTTAATGGGTTAGGGTTGTTTTTTACCCTCTGAGAATCGCTCAGAAAAGTCGGTCCGTCTTCTCGTTCGGGCGGAGACTTTTTGTGCGATGATTCTTCCCGGTGCGTTCAAATTTACAATCTTTAGCAATTCAAAACCTAAAAGCGTGTTCAAGGATTGAAATTTAAATATTTGAATTTTAAAATAAAACAGAGAAATTCAGATTATTAAACGGCTGTTTGATTTCCGTGAATTTACAATTCGAAAATCAAAATTTACATGTTCGAATTTCAAAATGAATAAATATACAAGCTTTAAGATAAAGTGTAAACACTTAAATATCAGATAGTTATGGCTATTTTGCCCTTCTTGGAATTCCTTGTTTGTAAGAAAGTGTGAATATCGCCCTTTCGGGAAGTGAATTGGCTGGTTTTTGGTTATATAAATGAATATAATTCAGATAGATATGTTATTTTGTTTATGTAAATACTTTAAGTATTCAGGGAATAGTAACTGATAGATTTTGATATTGAAACCCGAACAGTTATAAAGGCAAATTCGCAAATATGAAATTCAAAAGAATGAACGTTCGGGAACGTGATTTTGAAAAATTTTCGCCTCAAAATTTGGTAGTTTAAATATAAAATGCTTACTTTGCAACGTCAAAAGCATCATAGACCTGATTATTGGCATAAAAAACGAGGTAATTGAGACGATGAAAGACCGTATCCGAATGATCCAAGAAAGAGAGCAGATGACCCAGCGGGATTTTGCTGCTGCTCTTGGGATATCGCCTTCATCACTCTCTAGTCTGTATAACGGGCACACCTCACCAACCAACAATCATGTTCTGGCGATCCATCGTCGCTTCCCCGAGGTCAATGTCAATTGGCTGCTGTTTGGCGAAGGTGAGATGACCGATGAGAACACAACTGATGCCGTCGCGGCGCCTGCAGCAGATGTTCAGGGTGAAAGCGTTCGCCCTTTAGCATTCGACGAACCTCTGTTGACGAACGTGCCCGATGTCAACCCACACCAGTCCGTTCAGCCTGAGGGCTCCACACCGGAGAAGATCATCTATCACGAAACAGTGAAATATATTGACAAGCCACAGCGGAAGATCACCGAGATTCGCGTGTTCTACGACGATGGCACCTTCGACACCTTCTCCGGACAACGTGAGTGAACCGGACCTTTGAATACAGACGATATTAAATCATCCTTTATTCATATTTCACTTTTACCCAAGAATGCTGGCCGCACCTCTCTTTTCTACTCCTTATTTTCTCAGCGGCCAAAAGGGGGCTTCAACCCGTGAGGGCGTGAGCTCCCCTTTTTTTTATCTTCTTTTAGAACGCTTTTAATGACCGTTATACGACCTTTAATGATTAAGATATGAGAAAGTATATATTAGACCTCCGATTGCGTAGCATCAGTCATCCACGACCGGGATATGCTGTCCTACGACTGACCGATCCTCAGGGCGCCCTGCCCCCCATGCAAGCCGGACAATTCGTGGAGGTGCGCGTCGACGATTCGCCCACCACTTTCCTCCGTCGCCCCATCAGCATTAATTTTGTAGACCGTCAGGCCAACGAACTCTGGCTGCTGGTGCACGCTATTGGCGCGGGTACCGAGGCACTGACAACCCTGCACGAAGGCGCTACGTTGAATGTAGTGCTGCCCTTAGGCAACGGTTTCACGATGCCTGCACAATCCGGACAGGTGGAAAAGGCGATGAAGGACGCAACAAATGTCGCTTCGGCAAAGGCCGAACGCTGGTTGCTGGTGGGTGGAGGCGTAGGCACGGCTCCGCTGCTCTATTTAGGCCAGCAGTTGGTTGAGGCGGGCGTGGAACCCGTGTTTCTGCTGGGTGGGCGCTCTGCCGCCGATCTCTTGCAACTGGACCTCTTTGAGCGCTACGGACAGGTGTTCCTGACCACCGAGGACGGCAGTGCCGGCGAGCGGGGGTTCGTCACCCAGCATAGCATCTGGGACGCGAGCGCCGCACAACCTTTTGCACGTATCTGCACTTGCGGTCCTAAACCGATGATGGTAGCCGTGGCACGTATGGCCCGTGAGCGCGGGATTGCGTGCGAGGCATCGCTGGAGAATATGATGGCCTGTGGTCTCGGGGCGTGCCTCTGCTGCGTTGAGGACACCGTGGACGGAAATCTGTGCGTATGCAAGGAGGGACCTGTGTTTAACATCGAAAAACTGAAATGGTGATGGCTGACTTAAGAACAACGATAGGGGCTCTGCAACTGAAGAACCCCGTGATGACGGCTTCGGGGACTTTTGGCTACGGACTGGAATTTGCTGATTTCGTCGATTTGAGCCGCTTGGGTGGAATCATCGTCAAGGGCACGACCCTCGAGCCGCGACAGGGCAACGCCTATCCCCGTATGGCTGAGACGGCACAAGGGATGCTCAACTGCGTAGGCCTGCAGAACAAAGGTGTAGACTATTTTTGCCAGTCGATTTATCCCCAACTGCGGGGCTTGGGTACGGCAGTGTTGGTGAATGTGAGCGGCAACAGCCCTGAGAACTATGCCGAATGTGCACGTCGTATAGCCGCGCTGGACGACATCCCTGCCATTGAACTCAACATCTCCTGCCCCAATGTCAAACAAGGCGGTATGGCCTTCGGTGTGACGCCGGAAGGGGCTGCCAGCGTGGTGAAGGCCGTGCGTGCGGCTTATCCAAAGACGCTGATCGTGAAACTTTCGCCCAACGTCACTTCCATTGCCGACATCGCCCGCGCCGTGGAGGCAGAAGGCGCAGATGCCGTATCGCTCATCAACACGCTGATGGGAATGGCTATCGATGCCGAGCGTCGTCGTCCGGTGCTAAGCATCGGTACCGGCGGCTTGTCGGGACCAGCCGTCAAGCCCGTAGCCCTGCGTATGGTGTGGCAGGTGTTTGATGCCGTAAAGATTCCCATCGTGGGCCTTGGTGGCATTATGAACGCCACGGATGCCATCGAATTCATCCTGGCTGGCGCTACGGCGATAGAAATAGGTACCGCCAACTTCATTGACCCGGCCGTGACGGAGAAAGTGGTGGAGGGCATCGAAGCCTACCTGGAACGTCATCACTTCGGCAGCATCCGTGAACTCATCGGGGCTGCACATTGTGGCTGAACGGGGAGCCCCCGCTGGTTCTCTTCTGTTGGCGAGTTGAAACAGAGGATTGTCATCGTACAATGAACAGGTCAAATGCCGAAACCGTTCTTAAATGCTTGCCAATAACGCCTGGGCAATTTTATAATGGAGTGCCTGGTGAATTGTTGATGGCGTTTTGCTGAATTGCTGATAACGCTTTGCCGAATTGTTGATGGCGTTTTGCTGAATTGCTGATGGCGTTTTGTTGAATTGCTGATAACGCTTTGCCGAATTGCTGATAACGCTTTACCAATTGCTGATAACGCATTGCTGAATTGCTGATAACGCTTTGCTGAATTGCTGATGGCGCTTTGCTGAATTGCTGATAACGCTTTTGAATACAGAATTATAGAGAAATCCGTATGCATTTTCATCGAACAGACCGTCGTGCGTTGCTGTACCTTATCACCATTATTGTGGCGTTGTGGGGCGGTGTGCTGATTGAACGCTATGTGCTGCACCCTGGCTCCTCCTCAGCGCTGATGACGCTCGACGAGGCTGCTATGGACACGCTGGACGCTTCTCAGGGACGTGGCAGGGATGATGCCTCCCCATCTTTTTTATTAGCCCGCAACGGCGCTAATGGCGGTCAGGCATCAGCATCGTCTGGTGTTTCAGGTTCCTCAGCATCTTCGGTGACCGTAACAACCCCTGAGACCTTTCCGTTCGACCCCAATACCGCCGATTCGCTAACGTTGCGACGTTTGGGACTGGCTGAATGGCAGGTGCGCAATATATTAAAGTATCGCGCGCGTGGCGGACGCTACCACGAGCCCTCTGATTTCAAGCGGGTGTATGGCATGACGCCGGAGGTGTACGAACGTCTGGCCCCCGTCATCCGTATCGACAAGCGTTACCGTTATTACGGCGAAGCAGATTTCGAGGAGGACAAGGCGCGCCGTAAAGCCCGGCGGGAAGGTGGCGCAGAAGCCCGTGAGCAGCGTGAGGGAGCCTCACGAAGCGATTCGGCCGTCCAACGCTTCCCGCATCAGGAGAAATTCAGGGAAGTGGTGCAACTCGACCTGAACACCATCGATACGGCTACGCTGAAGAAGGTGCCAGGCATCGCCTCGGGGCGTGCCCGGCAGATCATCCGCTACCGCGAACGCCTTGGAGGCTTTGCCAGTACTGAGCAATTGGCCGAGATCAGCAATTTCCCTGCCGCAGAACTGGAGGAGTGGTTCAAAGTGGAAACGGGCGTCACCCGTCGCTTGAACATCAACAGTGCCTCTGTGAAAGAGTTGGCCCGGCATCCTTATATCGGGTTGGCCCGTGCCCGTGCAATCGACGACTACCGGCATCAGCAAGGTCGCATCCGTTCGTTAGACGACCTGCAACTCTTGCCTGGTTTTGATGCGGAGGTCATTCGCAAATTAAGGCCCTACATCGAATATTGAAGCAACGGGGCCGTTCCCCTTATTACATGCTGGCCGCATAAATGTTGCGGAAGAGCGCTTCGTAGCGGGCGCAAATACGACGGCGCTGGTGGGCATCGCCCGCGAATCCCATCTTGAGAAGGAGTGCATCGAGACGAGTGGCCACCTCAAGGGCATCGGCATCGTTGGTGCGCTCATACCAGTAGCGGTAATGCGGGTTGGCGGTGGAGGGACCGTTCTCGTAGTAGTCCTCGGCGCGGGCTGAATCAATGAAGTAAATGTTGTTGATGGCGGCACGATAGAGGTGGAGGGCTAAGGGGTAGTGGCCTGTCTGTTCCTGGATTTTCCCTATGCGCAGGGCGATGGCCGCAATCTCGCCGGTGCTTCGCGAGGCGCAGATGCGCGTCAGGGCATTGTTGTGGAAGTGCTTGACGAAAGCAGGGTTGAGGGCGATGATGCCCGACTTGGGGGTGCAACGGCAGAGGCAGTTGACTTTAGCCCTCCTGAAACTTTTTCTTTTGATCATAAAGAAACGATAACAATAAGTGAAAGAACGCTTTTACCCGACCGTTATCGTGCATACAAAAAGACGCAACAATCCCGTCGAGTGCCACTTGGCGTGGCCGGCTTGGATTGTTGCGTTATTATTTCGGCGGCAAAGATAGGGTAAACTTTCCGTTCCACCAAATTTTTTCGGGAAAAAGTGGGCGTGGAGCAGGAGGGAGGGGGCTCGCTCGAAGACGAGCGAGGATGGGACAAGCCTATCGGATTTGTTCCTTGGGAATGAGGGTGTAGTCGAAAAGGACTTCGGAATGGTTGTCCCAGAGAAGTTCGCGATGGAGGGGTGGGGTGGCGGTGTTGGCTTCCAGGCTGCTCTCACGCTGGAAGGTCTCCCGATAGATTTGGGAGATGCGGTAGAATTTGCCGTTGTGCTCCTGATGAAAATGGTGGTTCTCCTCGACGAGGCGGTAAGTGTAAGGGAAGGGGCGCTCGGAGCGAAGTTCGGCGTGCAGGTCGTCGCTTTCGCACCAAAGGCATAATTGCACCGTCTGGTCCGTGGCGTTGAGAAAACGGTAGTCGATATAGTTGTAGTTGACTGAGGTGCCGGCGCTGTAAGGCACGCGGATACCGTCGGGATCGGGCGCTAAGGCGTCAGAGTGGTGGTGGACTTCGGTGATGGTGAGGGGACTATGCATCACCACGAGGTTGATCGTATTGGCCAGGTTGCAGAGCCCGCCTCCCACGCCGGCCACGAGGCGTCCGTTGATGAGCACGCGTCCTTCTGCGAAGCCGTTGCGACGCGATGTCTTGCCCACCAGTTGCCAGAACGAAAACGTCTCGCCAGGGCGCACGAGCAAGCCGTTCATCTTGCTGCAAGCCAATCGGATGTTGTCGGCTTTGTTCCGCTGGTGTTCGGCATTGATGCCCGGGCCGCGCTTGATCATATTGTTGTGATGTGAGGCGACCAACACGGGCAGACGCTCCTCTTGGCGCGTCCTGGCAAAATGCAAGCGACTCAGCAGGTCCTTGAGGTGCCTGCGGAGGATTTCCTTATGCAATGAGATGGCATAGGTGAGGGGGCTTATTTCGCAAAAGAGGCGCTTGCGCATAGCAGGGGAGGGGGCGATGGTGGGGCGGATTTTCCCGAAACTGACGTTTCGGGCACCACGGCTGTCCTATAGTAAGGGGTGGAATGGTTGAGGGGTGCCTATAGAATGGGTGGGATGGTCGAGGGGGGCCTAAAGTAAGGGGTGGAATGGTTGAGGGGTGCCTATAGAATGGGTGGAATGGTTGAGGGGGGCCTATAGTAAGGGGTGGATGGTTGAGGGGTGGACTAAAGTAAGGGGTGAAACGGTTGAGGGGTGGCCTAAAGTAAGGGGTGGATGGTTGAGGGTGGTCTTAATTGATGAGGTGTCGAACGGTGAAAGGGGGTGACCTCTAATGAATAAGGTGTAGGGTGGTTGGGGAGGGGGTGTCTTGTGGTAAGGGAATCTTTCAATCTCTCACCTTATATGACCTCAATGCCCTGCTCCTCGCAGAGTTTCAGGCTCCATTCCTTGAGTTTGAACTTTTGGATTTTGCCGGAACCGGTGAGGGGGAAATGGTCAACGAAGAAGACGTATTTGGGTGTCTTGTAGCGTGCAATCTTGCCACGGCAGAACTCGCGGACGTCTTCGGGTGTCATCTTCGCGCCTTCGTAAAGAATGATGAATGCACCAACCTCCTCGCCATATTTCTTGGAGGGTACGGCGGCCACCTGTACGTCCTTGATGCCGGGCATGTGGTAGAGGAACTCCTCGATTTCGCGGGGATAAACGTTTTCGCCACCACGGATAATCATATCCTTGATGCGGCCTGTGATGCGGTAATAGCCTTGTTCGTCCTTGACGCCGAGGTCGCCCGAGTGCAGGAAACCGTTTTTGTCGATGACTTCAGCGGTGGCTTGCGGGTTCTTGTAGTAACCTTTCATGACGTTGAAACCACGGCAGCACATCTCGCCCTGCACACCTACGGGGCACTCTTCGCCCGTTTCCGGGTCGAGCACCTTGACCTCCACGAAGGGGAAGTCGCGTCCGACGGTGGTACAACGCTGCTCGAAGGTGTCGGTAAGACAACTCTGTGTCATGCCCGGCGAACTCTCGGTGAGGCCATAGACGCTGGTGATGGTCATAAACATCTTCTCCGAGACCTGTTTCATCAGTTCGATAGGGCACAGCGATCCAGCCATGATGCCGGTGCGCAGACTGCTCATGTCGAACATGTCGAACATCGGGTGGTTGAGTTCGGCAATGAACATTGTAGGCACTCCGTACAGCGCCGTGCAGCGCTCCTTGTGGACCGATGCCAGCACGACCAAGGGATCGAATTTCTCCACCATCACCTCGGTGCAACCGTGGGTGAGGCAGTTCATCGTGGCCAGCACCACGCCGAAGCAATGGAACAAAGGTACGCACACGCAGAGTTTGTCGTCCTGTGTGAAACCCATATTCTCGCCCGTGATGAAGCCGTCGTTGGCGATATTGTAGTGCGTGAGCATCACTCCCTTGGGGAAACCCGTGGTGCCGCTGGTATACTGCATGTTCACAACGTCGTGGCACGAGACGTTCTTCTTGGCGCTGATGAGTTCCTCGTCCTCGATGTTCTGACCGAGCAGCAGCAGTTCGGCGGTGTTGTACATCCCGCGATATTTCTCCATGCCGATGAACACGACGTTCTTCATATAGGGGAAACGCTCGCTCTTGAGATGACCGCGTTCGCATTCGCGCAACTCGGGCAGCATCTTGTAGGTCATGTCCACGTAGTCACACTCCCAAGTGCCGTCGGTGATGCACAACGTGTGCATATCCGAGTCCTTGCACAGATATTCCAGTTCGCTCTGCTTGTAGTTGGTGTTGACGGTGACGAGCACTGCACCAATCTTGGCCGTAGCATAGAGGAACGTGAGCCAGTCCGGTACGTTTGTAGCCCAGATACCCACGTTGGAACCTTTCTTCACACCGATGGCCAGCAGACCTTTCGCCAAGTTGTCCACGCGTTCGTTGAACTTGGCCCACGTGAAGCGCAGGTCGCGATCGCTATAGACGATATATTCCTTGTCGGGGGTTGTGGTAGCCCAATGCTCGAGCCACTCGCCCAATGTGCGGTCGGAAAGCTGGAAATCCTTTATCATAGTTAATCCTTATCTTTAATCTTAACCTTACGAACTCAAAAACTTAAGAACTCAAAAACTCAAAACGGAATGTAAACCACTGCGAGAATCTTGGCAGCCTGGCCTGCAGCACCATGGACGTGGTGCTTGACGATGCTGTCATAGAAAATGCTGTCGCCCTGGTGCAGGGTGTAGGTCTCCTTGCCGTAGTTGATTTCCACCTCGCCGCTCATCACGTAGATGAACTCCTCGCCCTCGTGGGCCGAGAGTTGGAACGTCTTCTCCTCATCAGGGTTGATGTCTACGATGAAAGGTTCCATGTGGCGACCCGTTTTCTGCTTAGCCAGCGGGTGGTATTCCATGTGCTTGCGGGCATCGGCGGCATCGTTGGAGAAACTGATGCTGCTCTCACGCTCACGGTCGGCGGCACGTGTGACCACGGGCCCCAGCTCGTCGTTGTCGTCGAGGAAGGTGCCTAAGCGTACGCCCAGTGCACGGGCGATCTTGATGAGCGGACCTAAAGAAGGCAGGTTCTGATCCGTCTCGATGGAGGTAATCTGTTCTACAGAGAGGCCACTGCGTTCGGCAATGTCCTCCACGCTCAGTTGCTTTGACTCGCGCAGGCCTTTGATTTTATGCCCGACAACGCTATGCGGATTGGTCATGTTGAGTATGGTTTTTAATGCAAAAAAACTAATTTTGGGCACAAAGGTAATGATAATATTTAAAAAAGATGATAGTAAATGGATAAAAAGAAAACTCAATCCCCCTTTTTGTTTACTAAATGCGTAATCTTTTGGCCATTAAGGGGCCTTTTAGTACTTTTGTGGACTTTAAATCTCCCATCTTCTCTTTGATGGCTTTAACTTGAGAGTCTTCAACTTCGCGTTTCAACCTCCATCTTATACTTTTCCGTTATATCTTGGACGTAAGAACTAAAAATTCCCATTAAATCTTGGACGTAAGAATTTAAACTTAAATCATTCTTGGAGCGCAAGATCATACATATCGATATGGATGCCTTCTTCGCGTCGGTGGAGCAGCGCGACCATCCCGAATTGCGGGGCAAGGCCATCGCCGTAGGACACGACGGTCCCCGTGGCGTAGTGGCCACGGCGAGTTATGAGGCGCGGCGCTTTGGTGTGCATTCCGCACAAGCCATCACTACCGCCAAGCGTCTGTGCCCGCATCTCATCATCGTGTCCGGCGATTATGCGCGCTACAAGCAGGTGTCGGCAGAGATGCATGCCATCTTCCACGAATATACCGACCTCATCGAACCCATCTCGCTTGATGAGGCTTTTCTCGATGTCACAGAGAGCAAGACGGGCCAGGCGTTGGCCACCGACATCGCGCGCGAGATAAAAGAAAAGATACGCGCGCGACTCCATCTTACGGCCTCCGCGGGTGTCTCGTATTGCAAGTTCCTGGCAAAGATCGCATCAGATATGCATAAGCCGGACGGCCTCACCGTCATTCATCCTACAAGGGCCGAGGCTTTCATCGCCGAACTGCGCGTCGAGAAGTTCTGGGGCGTAGGACCTCGCACGGCTGAAGCCTTGCATAACCTGGGCATCTTCACCGGAGCAGACCTGAGAGCGCAGTCACTTCACTATCTCACCGAGCGCTTTGGCAAGATGGGAGCCGTGCTGTATAATTTTGCCCGAGGCATCGACCATCGCCCAGTGGAACCCACTCACGAACGAAAATCAGTGGGTTGCGAGCAGACTTTTGAGCACGACCTCACCTTTGAACAGCAGTTCGATGAGGCACTGAAGGCCCTCACGAACGAATTGTTACGGCGTTTGCAACGCACCCGTTTCCTGGGAGTCACGCTTACATTGAAGGTGAAGTATGCCGACTTTCAACAAATCACGCGAAGCGTCACCCTCACCACCCCGGTTTCCGACGAAGCGCAAATTATAGCAGTGGCGCGGCAACTGCTCACCGAACCCGGCATCACTGCCCAACCCATACGTCTGATGGGGCTCAGCGTCAGCAATCCTATTCATGACAATGGCGATGATACGGCTGACACTTGGACCCAACTGGAGTTCCAGTTTCTGCCTTGGGAGTGAGTCCTTTTCTTCTCTTTTCTTGACTTGTATCATCTTTTGTGCACATTTCAATTAAATGTGTGCAATCAGTCGCTGCTATATCAATCATTTGTCCTACCTTTGCCGCCGCAAACTTAAAAATGGGATAATATATCCTACAAATCAAACAAAATAATGAATACAAAACAACTCTTTCTGACGGCAGCCTTTGTTGCCACCGCTTCACAGGCCATGGCCGGCGGCTACCTCACCAACACAAACCAGAATGCCGCTTTTGGGCGCAATCTCTCACAGGAGGCAATGATTGACGTCGTTGCGACCTATGCCAACCCAGCCGGCGTGGGTTTCCTCGCTCCCGGTTGGCACTTCTCCTTGAATAATCAGAGTGCATTCCAGACGCGCACCGCTGAGTCGTGGTTCGTAGACTCACAGAAAGGCCCCTTCCTCATGGGCAACGTGAATGGCGAACAGAACACCAGCGCCACCAAGAAGTTTAAGGGTACGGCTACGGCTCCGGTGATTCCCTCCTTCGATCTCGCCTACGTGCAGGACCGTTGGAGTCTGGCTTTCCACTTCGGTCTTGTCGGTGGTGGTGGCAAATGCGAGTTCGAGGATGGTCTCGGCTCCTTCGAGAGCAAGGTCGCTTTGTTGCCTTCCGTACTCAATGCCGTTTCCGGTTCCCAGGCCGTCAAGGGCTATGCGATGGAGACTTATATGCGTGGTCGCCAGTACTACTTCGGTGGTCAGATCAACGGTTCTTATAAGATCACGGACAACCTGAATGTCGCCCTCGGTCTGCGTGGCGTTTATGCTTCCACCAACTATTATGGCTATGTTCGGAATATGAAAGCCGTGCTGGCCGATGGTTCACAGGTACCCGTGGCGGATGCCATGGCTCCCACGATTCAGCAACTTGCTACCGCAATCCCTCAGTTAGCCCCCGTGATGACAGGCATTGCCAACGTGGCCGGTGATGTCAACCTCAACTGCGACCAGACTGGTTTTGGCCTTACACCTATCATTGGTATCGACTGGCGCATCAACGACCATTGGAACGTAGCTGCCAAGTATGAGTTCAAGACCCGCATGCGTCTCGAGAACGAGAGCGGTGAGTCAGCCAGCGGTTCCGCCCTTGCCCAACTCGATGAATATGCCGATGGCAAGAAGATTGCCGCCGACCTCCCCGCAATCCTCTACGTAGGTGCTCAGTACAGCCCCATCTCCAAGGTGCGCATCAATGTAGGCGGTCACGTTTACTTCGACAAGCAGGCCACTCAGTACAACCACCGTGAGCGCGAACTTGACGGACCTACTTGGGAAATCCTCGCCGGTGCGGAATACGATGTCACCGACTGGGCTACCGTCAGTGCAGGTTGGCAGACCACCAACTACGGTCTTGGCGAGAATAGCCGCTACATCTCTGATATGAGTTTCGTCTGCAACAGCAACAGCGTTGGCCTTGGTGCCCGCTTCCGTCTGAGCAAGAAAGTGGCCCTCGATATCTCTTATTTCAAGACGTTCTATCAGCACTACGACAAGTATCAGGCCGACTACAACGGTATCAAGGCTAACTTTGGCAACCTGCTGGGCCAGGTGTCAACTCAGGTGACAGATGTGGCTAACGCCATTGCTGCCGAGGATATGGCTGCCGGTGTTAATCCCCAGACCGACCCTCGTATGGCTGTCATCTCCAACCTCGGTACCGCTATGAACGGTATTTCAGGTATGCAGACGCCTGGTAACGATCGCCTTCACCGTACCAATGACGTGATTGGCGTCGGTGTCGTTGTCAACTTCTAAGATTGGGGTTTATCCCTCGCCTTATGGCGAGGGCACAACGGCCCGGTCCAATACACAATCAGTAGACACGGTGGCCGAAAATCTGTGTGCCGATGCGGATGAGGGTGGCGCCTTCGTCGATGGCGATGTGCCAGTCGTCCGACATGCCCATCGAGATTTCGTTGAAGGTGTCGGGGCTGAAGTAGCGGTCGCGGGCCTGTTCGAAGAAAAGGCGGGCGCGGTGGAAGTCATTGCGGATGCGGGAGGTGTCGTCGGTGTTCGTGGCCATGGCCATGATGCCTGCCAGTTCTACGTGGTCAAACTGTTGCCATTCGCCGCTATCGAGGAAGGTCATGGCTTCGTCGGGGGTAAAGCCGAACTTGGTCTCTTCCTGTGCTACATGCAATTGGAGCAGACAGCGCAGACGACGTTCGGCACGCTCGCCCTGACGGTTGATTTCTGTCAGCAGGCGCGGGGTGTCTACGGCGTGGATGAGGCTGACATAAGGCGCAATATACTTCACCTTGTTCGTCTGCAGGTGTCCGATAAAATGCCATTCCAATCCCTCGAGGCCGGTCAGCTCTTCATGCTTGCGCTGTAATTCCTGTGCATGACTCTCGCCGAAGACGCGCTGCCCTACAGCGTATGCCTCGCGGATAGCCTCGGTGGGGTGGTATTTCGACACGGCCACCAGCCTCACGCCTGCAGGCAACGCCTCGGTGATGCGATGGATTTCTTCAGCAATCATGGCCGTTTATTCCTTATCCTCTTTTTTATAAAAGAATACATCCATGATGGGTGTTTCGGTCACGCTCACGATGACCCAGTCGCCGAGAGTGCCTTCCATGCTCTTGTCAAGGGTCTTGATGGCTTCGCGGAACTCGGTGGCCTGCACCAGCACCATCTGGTTGGTGCGCTTCTCGGCACCCGATTTCTCGTCGAGTGTGATATAGGCCACTTTCACCTTGAACCAACGGTCGGCGGCGGCATCGGCGCTTTCCACGACCTCGGCGAGGCGTGCACGCTTGATATCGGTGACGGTGAACTCGCCGCTGATGTAGGGCGTCATCTCCTCAATGAAGCGCCGCTCGGCTTCGGTGAAACTCAGGGCGTCCACCAGATAGGTCTCGGTCACTTTCTTAAGAAGTCCTGTTTCCATGGTCTTGTCGAAACGGACTTTGCATTCAAACCATTCGCTATTCATTGTATATATGTCTGTTTTTTTTAGAGTCTTTAAGGGCTTTTAAAAGACGTTTCTTCGTTTTTGCGGTTGCAAAGATAGGACATAATCTTGAGATAGTCAATTTTTGTTGTTAAAAATATGCCTTTCATAGATAAAATTTGCGTGGTCACTTTTTTATAACTACTTTTGCAGTATGAAAAAGTTTCGTCTTTCATCAGAGTCGATCTTTTACCTAATCATCTTAGGTGTCACTGTGGCCGCTCCCGTCCTTGTGGAGTGGTTCCAGTCGGCGGATAGTTCCTTCACCATCTTTCATTGGGATGGCGTGTTGAAGTTCTGGCGTCGTCTGTTGCCCTATGTCGGATTATTCATCCTCCACAATAGCCTGCTGCTTCCCTGGTTGTTGAAAAACGGTCGCCACCGTTGGCTTTATCTGACCAGCATTTCAGTGGTCACGGTGCTGTTCTTCCTGTTCCAATGCCAGCAGGCTCCTCCTCTTAAGGATTTCAATCGGCAGGGACGTGAGTTTCGCCAAGCAGATGGCGAACAGCCCGATTCCAACCACTTCCGTGGGCCTTCTGATGATGACTTCGGTGGTCGCGGCGGTGATGGTGGTCCAGGCCACGGTCCTGACGATGGTGGTCCGGGTCGCGGCCCAGACGACGGCGGTCCCGGTCCCGGTCCAGACGATGGTTTCGGTGGCCCCCACGGTGAAGGGGAAAGATCTGAAGGGTTCGGAGATCCTGGCAACGATTTCAATGGCCCTGACAATGATCAGCCCGGTGGCGTCAACCGTCTTGATGAAGGGTTGAACACTCCTCATCCCATGGGTGCCCAGCGCGAGTTGTGGGACACGCTAATTCTCTTGTTCCTCTTTGGCATGAATATCGGTGCGAAACTCTTCTTCAGACACCGCGACGATGAGCATCGGATGAAAGAACTGGAGCGCGCCAACCTCCATCATACCCTGACGCAGTTGCGTTATCAGCTGAACCCGCACCTGCTCATGAACACGCTCAACAATATCCATTCGCTCATCGATATCGATCCTGTGGTGGCACAGGAAGCGGTGGTGGAACTCTCACGCCTGTTGCGCTTCGTGCTCTATGATGCCGACCGTGAGCGTGTGCTGTTGCGCCACGACCTCGAGTTCATTCAGCATTATGTGGCGCTGATGCGCGTCCGCTATGCCGATACGGTGCGTATCGACATGCGTATGCCCGATGTGCTGCCCGATGTGGAAGTGCCTCCGTTGCTCTTCATCTCCTTCGTGGAGAACGCCTTCAAGCATGGCGTGAGCTATCAGAAGGAATCCTTCATCGAGATAGAGGAATCGCTCTCCGACGACATCAGCCAGCTCCATTTCAGCTGCCGCAACAGCAACCACGGTGCTTCCACGCTGGAGTACGGCGGAGTGGGACTGAGCAATGTCCGCCAACGCCTCAAACTCCTTTACGGCGAAGACTATACCCTCGAGATAGACAACGATCCCAAGGTTTATACCGTGCGTCTGACGATACCGCTCACCCGGCCTGCCACTCAGGCAGAAAAGGAATAGCTCTTTTTCGTCCGCCTCTCAGCGGGCATGCCTGCCCGGCTTCACACCTTATTATAATATAGAACCAATTTTAATCTTATAGCACAGAACCTATTATGCAAACCGACGAACAGAACACCTCCACCACACAAACGGCTGCGAACCCTCCCTTGCGTGTCCTTGCCATTGACGACGAACCGCTGGCCCTGCGGCAATTGGTGGCTTACATCGGACGTGTGCCTCAGCTGCAGCTGATGGCTGCGTGCCATAGTGCCGTCGAGGCTCGCGAATGGCTGCAACACGATACGGCAGATGCCTTGTTCTGCGACATCAATATGCCGGACCTCAACGGTTTGGATTTTGTTCGTCAGTTGCCTCTTGCACCGCTGGTGGTGTTTACTACGGCCTATTCCGAATACGCCATCGATGGCTTCCGTGTCGATGCCGTCGACTATCTCCTCAAACCCTTCACCTTCAACGAGTTTAACGTCTCGGCGCAGCGTTTGTGCCAGCGTCATGCCCTGATCATGGCCGCTTCGGGCAGCAAGGCTACCACCGAGGAATCAGAACCTCAGGTCCTGTACGTGCGCTCCGACCACCGCTCGCTGGCCATTGCCGTGAACGACATCATTCGCGTGCAGGCCATGGGTGAGTACCTGCGCATCTATCTCTCCACCCAGCCGCGGCCAGTGCTCACCCTCATGTCGATGAAACGTATTGAGGAGACGCTGTCTTCTGACGTCTTCATGCGCATCCACCGTTCCCATATCATTAATCTTAAGCAGATCTCTGAAGTCGGAAAGGGACGCATACGCCTGATGGATAACAGCGTGTTGCCCGTGGGCGACAACTACCGTACCTCCCTCATCGAATGGGTGCAGCAGCACAGAGTCTGATTCCAAGGGCTATTATTTTATCCTTTTTTTATGGCGGGATAAACATTTTTGTGTACTTTTGTGGCGAATTTCATTAAAAACAAAGGTATACAATGAATTTTAAGCACATCTTATTCGTCGCGGCCTGTGCTGCGTCGACTTTGGCATGGGGGCAGCAGAGAGCTCCGCGGCAATCTGTCCTGATGAATGCCAAGAATCTGGTATTGACCACAGCCAAAGGCGATACCTATTATTATCTGGTGAGCAGCGAGGACAACCCCGTCATCGACCTCACTGGCGAAGGCGTGCGCATCCTCAACGACGAGTTTGCGCTTTCCGACATTGCGTCACTGCGTTTTCGTGCGCTGTCTCGCATCCTCCTCGATGAGGACAGCACAACGTACGACAAGACCAAGTCAGTCGACCACGGTTTGCTGGCGTTGCGCCGATCTTTTGAGGTGGGCCATTGGAACTCGCTCGTGCTGCCCGTAGCCCTCACCTCCGAGCAGATCACCGATGCCTTCGGCGAAGGCACCATCGTGGCACAACCCCGCGGCTTCCGCGAGAACGATGTCACCGTGGTGGAGTTCGAGACGATTGACCTCGCTCCCGGCGAGACCGTCATGAAAGCAGGTTACCACTATCTCGTGCGTCCCACCCGCGAGGCCGACCTCGCTGCCGACTCCTGGACCTCCAGCTTCATCTCCGGTCAGCGCATCTATGGCCCTGTTTATATGATTCCCAATGTCTCCACCGCTACCAACGTACGTGCACCGCGTCTGCAGGCTTTCACCACCGGCGACGAGACAGCTTCCGTCTGGTTCCGTGGCACCTTCTTCAAGCTCGACGACAGTGTCGTCAACGGTTCTGTGGTGTACAACAAGCGTATTGATGCCGGCACCTATATGCTCTCCGATGACCAAATGGTCAAGAACCAGGAGCCGGCCGAAGTCAAGGCCTTCACCTCGTGGGTGCTGGATATGACGGATCCTAAGGCCGAGCAGTTGCATTTCTATGTCGATGGCGTCAACGAGGACATCTCTGAGATTGTCGATGCCCTGCCAGCCGTTTCTGCAGCAAAGTCTGCGGACAATGCCGACATCTATGACCTCGGCGGACGTCGCATCGGTACGGCTGCCCAGCGCTCGTCGCTCCAGCCCGGCATCTATGTTATCGGTGGAAAGAAAGTGGTTGTTAAATAATACGGAGGGAGGAACATTATGATGAGAACAATCAAGACCATTTTCATACTGGCGTTGGCCATGGCCGGCGCCGGACAACTCGCGGCCCAGGATACCCTTTGGGTGCGCTACGACGACCGCTTCAAGGCCAACGGCGAAATCACGCTCGAGAATGTCGACTCCATCAAGGTCACCAATACCCAGTTACGACTCTTCAATCCGACGCTGGCCCTCGGCTATCGCAACCAGTCGACCTCTACCTTCTTGCCCGTGGATGCGGCCAGCATGATGTTTACCAATCCCGGGCGCTATCTGCTCAAGCCCAACACCTACAGCGGTACTAACTACATGAATGCCAACGCCACTTCGGGCTACAACTTCGCTCATAGCATCGAGACCGAGCACTATGCCATCTTCTGGGATGTACGCTATGGCGAGGATCCCAAGAAGATACAGTACCCCGGCGACGGCAATGTGGCCAATGCCTACACCGTGGGCAACATCTGCGAGCGCTGCTGGGACAAATACGTTGAACTGGGCTTTGTTGTGCCCGGCAAGTCCACCACCGACAACTATAAGATCCAACTCTACATTCCGTATCAGAAGGAATGGCGCGCCGATGCTTCAGGCACCGATGGCGTCGGGGGCGGCAAGACGGGTCTCGGTCACTTCAACCCCTGGGCTGCTGTCTCGCGCGGTGGAGGTACCGTGGCACATGAGGTCGGACATACGTTCCAGTATCTCGTGCATGCCGACGTGGCCTGGGACCATGGCTTCGACTATGGCTACGGCACCAACGCTTCGGGCGGCAACGGCTGGTGGGAGAGTTGTGCCGACTGGCAGATGTATAAGGTCTTCCCTGACCGCCAGTTCACCGATGGCGAGTACCTCGAGGGCTATCTGCCCATGGCGCACCTTAATTTCATGCACGAGGATATGCGCTATCAGAACTGTTTCTTCCAGGATTGGTGGTGCCAACTGCACGGCACTGACTTCATCGGACGCCTGTGGCGCGAGAGCGTGCGCCCCGAGGATCCCATCGAAGCTTATATGCGTCTCTGCGACCTCACCCTCGAGCAGTTCACCGAGGAGCAGTTCCAGGGGTGCATGCACATGGCCACCTTCGATATCGATGCCGTGCGCACCCGTGCCGCCACCAAGGCCGGACGCTATCTCTTCCCCTCGCCGCTTAAACAGGTCAGCGGCACTTCTGATACGTGGGTGGTCAACCCCGACTACTGCCCCCAAAACTTCGGCTATAATGTCATCAAGATGACGGGTGCCAGCGCCGGCACCGAGGTCAAGGCCAACTTCAAGGGCATTATCGGCACCGCCGGCTACCGCATTCTCAACAAACTCAGCGCCGGTTGGCGTTGTGCCTTCGTGGCTTGGAAGACCAACGGCGAGCGCGTCTATGGCGACGTGCATGCCACCAACTACGAGAATCCCGAGGCCACCGTCACCTTCACCGTTCCCGAGGACGTCAAGAAAGTCTTCTTCGTCGTCATGGGAGCGCCCACCCGCTATTGGCGTCATCCCTGGGACGACGATACGAGCAACGACGAGCAGTGGCCCTATCAGGTGCAGTTCGAGAACATCAAGCCGGGATAGCCGCTCTTCGACCTCCTTGTTGAGGCTCTCCGGCCCTCCCTTGTCGAAGTTCTTCGACCTTCATGTTGAGGGCTCTACGATCCTCCCGATTCTATCCGTCCCTAAAAGTATTTCTTCTTTTTATCCCGCACCCCGCATTCTCCTCACCTTCGAGCATGCGGGGTGCTCTTTTTTGCATAAAAAAAGTTTTGTCAAAATCCCTCCAACCCTCCACACCCCTGTATCCATGCGGGGTTTGAGGTGGAGGGTGTGGAGGGTTGCTTCCACAAAACGAGATTTTTTGGCGTTGGATGAGATTTTTGGCCCACCATTCCTTAATCCTTTTCTTTATTTCTTGAGTAGTTGAGTCTTGAACCCACTCGTTCGCTCGACTTCCCTTCGTTTGAGACGTGGAGAACTAAACTCAAAAACTCAAGAACTCAAAAACTTAAGAACTCACAATCTCATCCCCAACCCTCCACACCCTCCACCTCAAACCCCGCGTATTTACTAGGGTGTGGAGGGTTGGAGGGATTTTGACAAAACTTTTTTTGTGCAAATCAAAGCGATGATGATCGTCAAAGGCGAACTCTGAAGACATGCAAAGCAATTGGCAGGAAGAGTAGAATCCGTGAAAAAGATGTGCATGTAAAAAGGTGTGGCTATTAACATAAGGTCGCGCAGGGTCATACATAAGGTCGCACAGGGTCATACGACGGGTCGTTTGAGGCGATGCGACCGCACGTGAGAGGCTGTGCGACTATACGTGAGAGGCGATGCGACCGTACATGCGAACCACAGCGACTAACTAATCCACCCTTCATTTCTGAAAATTTTTCCCATTTTGATTGGTCGTATCGCAAAAATCAGTAACTTTGCAGCAGAAAACAAGACAAACCGCCCTATGAGCACCGAAACCATGACACGCATCATCGCCGAGTACTTCAAGACGCAACCCGTGTTGAAGGCTTGGCTATTCGGCTCCTACGCCCGTGGTGAAGAGCGCCCCGACAGCGACGTGGACATACTGGTGGAGTATGATAATCCGGATCATATTTCGCTGTTGACCATTTCACGTATGATGGGAGGGCTGGAAAAGGCTATAAGTAAAAAGGTGGACCTTGTGGAGAATGGATGTCTGCTCCCCTTTGCCTTAGAGAGCGTGAACCGCGATAAACAACTCATCTATGAGAGAGCCTGCTAAAGAAACCTATATCTGGGATTTGGGCTATGAACGCCCCTCGGCAGATGAACGCCTCTATACGTTCGTCAGTTCATGCATCGAGTCTGTGGCCAACGAACTCGGCTGCAAGGCCTCGGACATGTACAAGCGGATGGAGCGCGTGGGACTCATCAGTGAATACATCATTCCCTGCTATGACACGCTCCACACCGAGAGCCGCAGCAACCTCACGGCCGACCTCATAGAGACGCTCCGCTTTTGGGAG
>JAILCU010000132.1 GCA_024690405.1 Bacteroidales bacterium | reverse complement strand
ACTCAGCATTTGCATGCTGGGCTGATGGCTGCGGCTTCTTCAAAAAGCATTTTACTAACGGATTTCACGCTAAGTGATTGACAATAAACAGTTAATAAACAATAAATATTTTCCAATTACTTGGAAAGCAACATAGAAGAGTGAAGAGTGAAGAGGGAAGAACGCGTTGCGTTCAGAGGGAAGAGTGAGGAGTGAAGAGTGAAGAAATAGGAAACATCATAATAAAATTCTAAAATAGAGTATGGAAATCATTCAACAATTAAACTACGATCTGGGTAACATGTTCGGCGTAACGCTGTTCGACCCCCAGCAATTCACCTCGTTGGTCATCCGCTTCATCATCAATCTGGTGGTGGTGAGCGTCATTGCGCGCTGCTTCTATTATCCCCGCAGCCGCCGTCACGACTACACGTTTATCTTCATCCTGATGTCGATGAGCATCTTCCTGCTGGTGAGCCTGATGGACGGTGAGGGAATGCAGATAGGCGCGGCGATGGGTCTGTTCGCCATCTTCGGCATCATGCGTTTCCGCACGGAGGCAGTGCCCATCCGCGAGATGACGTATCTGTTCATGCTCATCGCGCTGAGCGTGGTGAATGCGGTGGCGCACGGCGACTACCACCCGAAGGCCGACTATTGGGACGGCGTGGGTATCGTGACGATCCTGTTCGTGAACATCGTGTTCGTGTGCATGGCCTGGATATTCGAGAGTTCGCGTGTGATGAACCAGGAGTGTTCGCGCATCATCCGCTATGACAACGTGAACCTGGTGTCGCCCGAGAAGCGCGAGGAACTGAAGGCCGACCTTGAGAAGCGCACGGGTCTGACGATCAACCGCATAGAAATCGGCATGCTGGACTACCTGAAGGACTCGGTACTCATCCGCATCTTCTACAACGACCCCAGTGACATAGGCAACTCCATCGCCCGCTACGGCAGAATGCCGAAGGAGATGTAAGGACGTTGAAGATTGAAAATTGACAGTTGACGATTGGACGTCGGACGTTCAAGACTGACAATTGAAAATTGAAGATTGGGCCTGAGGCATGGTGAATGCTGAAAGGGCCTATGAATCAAACATAATACTTACAAGAAATCGCGCTTCAATCCCCGGCACCCCTCGTGGCGACCGGGGTTGGGCGGAAAAATAAACTTAACAACGAGCGCGTTATGAAACGCTTATTACTTGCAACTTTTTGTGTGTGCTGTGCCGCGGTACAAGGTATGGCTCAGAGTGATTATGTCAGCGAGGATGCTGGCAAGACTACAGGCGGACTGTGGACGGAGGTTGGTGCTACGAAGGTCCTACCATACAACCTTACCTTAGGTCTCGATGCCGGATTCCGCACGAACGACTGGTTTGACGAGGTCGGCCGCGTTGACGTCGGTCTGGGATTGGGCTGGAAACCGACGAAGCACTGGAAATTCGGTGTGGGATACACTTTCCTGATGAAACATTATTCGCAGGAGACGGCTCACAAGAGCGTGACAGAATACGAGTGGAAATACCGTGCCTCGGGCGCCGAGGAGAATACGGACTTCACGGAGTTCGTGGGCGCACCCACGTATACGGATGACGCCGGAACGTCGTACACCTATAAAGGTTACAACAAAGATGTGAAGGACTACACGCGCGTGACGGAGGCCTACTGGCGTCCTCGACACCGCATCAACGTGGATGGCGCATATACCTATAAGTTCTGGAAGTGGCTGCGCGTGACGCTGCGCGAGCGCTACCAACTCTCCTTCGTGCCCAGCAAGACGGTGGACCGCACGCGCACGGGCACCAAGACGACCACGAAGTACCGCGACCCGAGCTACGACAGCGACGGCAACCTGATCGACGGTGAGCTGGGCGACAGCTACGACGAGGTGAGCGACCCCGTTACCGAGGATGCGGGCGAGGAGACGGTGAAGGAGAAGACGAGCAAGACGCTGCACGTGCTGCGCTCACGCCTTTCCTTCGAACTCGACAAGAAGGGCCTGGCCTGGTCGCCGTACGTATATTTCGAGACCTTCAACAATATGGGTGAGGGCTTCAACCTGGACAAGATGCGCGCCTCCGTCGGCGTGGACTATTCGCTCTCCGGCGGTCACAAGATCGGACTCGGCTACGTGTTCAACCACGAGAACGACGACGACGGCGACATGAACACGCATGCCATTTGCGTGGGCTATAAGTTCAAGTTCTAAGGCGGGGCCGTTCGGACATAGAAAACATACCTATTCAAAAAAATAACGATGAAAAGATTACTTGTGAGTATAGCACTCCTTGCCGGTATTGTGGCAGCACATGCCGACTCGTATAACTACTTGAACCTGACGTCCTCGTCGAGTATACAAAGCGTGGCGCTGACCTCGGTGAAGAAGATCACTTTTGAGAACGGCAACGCCGTGGTGACGACCACCGACGGCACGACCTTGTCGGCCGCCCTCTCCACGCTGACGTCCCTGACATTCACAGACACGGCCACAGGCGTTCGCGAAGTGAACGGCGGAAAGTCGCTGCAACTGCAGAGCGGCCGGATCGTGGCCAACGGCAGCGGCTGGCTGCGCGTGTACAACACCAACGGACAGTTGGTGCGTCAGCAGCAGGTGAGCAGCACGCGTGCTGAGTTGAACCTGGACGGTCTGCCCCACGGCCTTTACATCGCGAAACTAGGAAGTCAAACCCTCAAAGTACTGCATTAAGCCATGAAGAAGATTTACCTAAGCCTCCTCCTGGCTGCTGTAGCAGCCACGGCGCACGCCCAGTGGGTAAGAGTGTGGAGCGCCGGCGATAGCGAGCGCTATGCCATCAGCGAAACTGCGTCCATCCCCTATGCCACCTCCGGCTCGACGCTGACCATCGGTTCGGACACCTATTCCACGGCGGACATCGACAGCATCACGGTGGTGAATCCCGTAACGATCACGTGGAACGGCACCTCCGCCACGGTCGACATCCCCGACACAGCAGAGGGCGTGACAGCCACTATCAGCGGCGGCGATGTCGTGATCAACAACACCTGCACGACTATCGAGCACGAGTTCATTCTCACGGGCAGCAGTTCAGCCGGTTCGCTGACCTACAACGGCGAATACAAGACGAAGTTCCATCTTAACGGCGTCAGTCTGACCTCCACGTCGGGTGCGGCCCTGGATATCCAGTGCGGTAAGCGCATCGACCTCTATCTGGAGGACGGCACCACGAACAGTCTCACCGACGCGGCCGGCGGCTCGCACAAGGCGGCTTTCAACTGCCAGGGTCACCTGGAAGTGGCCGGCGGCGGCACGCTGAACGTGGCGGGCTACACCAACCACGGCATCCGTTCGAAGGAGTACCTCTATCTGAAGCAGAGCGTGGGCACGATCAATGTGACGGCAGCTGTGACCGACGGCATCCACTGCGGTGAATACTTCACGATGAACGGCGGCACCATCAACATCAGCGGCCACGGTTCGGACGGTCTGCAGATGGAGATGGACGACTCCTCGGACGAGGCCGACAACGGCATCTTCACGATGAACGGCGGCACCATCAATGTGACGCACACCTCGGCCGGCAGCAAGGCAATCCGTGCCGACTCGACACTGGCGGTGATGAACATCAACGGCGGCACCATCGACATCGATATGACGAGCACCGCCACCGACAGCAAGGGCCTCGTGTGTGACGGTGACATGAATATCAACGAGACCAGCGCGACCACCACAATCACGATCGACGTGGCCGGCGAGGGCTATCTTGACGATAACGACGAGAAGGTGCGCTCGACGGGTGTGAAGTGCGAAGACACCATCACCTATGACGGCGGCACCACCACCATCAATGCCACCGGCAAATACTCGCGCGGCATGCGCGCAGGCACCCTCATCATCAACGACGGCACGCTGACGGTGAAGAACACCGGCACCAGCAGCCAGGGCATCAAACTCGACAATACCGTGGTGAAGAACGGCGGCACGGTCAGCGCTTCCTTTAAGTATTGAGGGGAGCGGGGACCCCCTCGCCGGACGGCGAGGGCACGGCGGCCGGAACAATTGTGGGACGGAGCGGACCGGGGCACGGGTGGCGGTGATGATGCCGAGAGCGACGGACGAGAGCGGCGGACGAGAGCAGCGGAAGAGGGCGGCGGTGTTTGTGAGGGCGTTCACCGCGGGCAAAACAGAAGTATTAAGCAATCATTTGATACACTTAGACAATAAAAGCGCGCGCTTCACGTTATATAGAATGATGAAGCGCGCGCTTATCATATTCCTATGCTGCCTGTCGGCCATTGTTGTCACGGCCCAGGAACCTCGCATACAAAACCGCCCCTATCTGGACCAGCGGTTTCTGCACTATGGCTTTTTCATAGGGCTGAACATGATGGATGTGGAGGTGACCAATAACGGGTATATCGACCCCGAGACCGGAGAACAATGGTACACGGAAATAGACAGTTACCAGCCAGGCTTCAGCGTCGGCGTCCTGGGCGAGTTGCGGTTGAACAAGACCCTGGGGCTGCGCTTGCTGCCGACCATCCATTTCGGGCAGAAGCACGCGGTGTTTCACGAGCAGGTGACAGGCCGCGACTCTACGCAGAACCTCAAGTCGACCTATTTCTCGCTACCATTGGAACTGAAGATAGCCGCTCCACGCTACAATAACTTTCGTCCGTATGTGACTTTGGGGGCAGCACCGTCCTTGGATCTTACCGTGCGTAGACATAATGCTTTGCTCACTAAACGATTTGATTGTTTTTTAGAGATAGGCATGGGATGCGATATCTATCTCCCTTATTTCAAACTTATCCCCGAACTCAAGTTCAGTTTCGGTCTGCTCGACATCATTGAGCATAAGCGCACCGACCTCATTGACGCCTCGCTGCTGAAATTCACGGAATCGGTGGATAAGGGGCGTGCAAAGATGATCAGCTTGGTTTTCTATTTTGAATAAAGCGAAATGGCCCCGGCGGCAAAACCGCCGGACACAGGAGGCACAGGGCACAAGATGCTAAATAAGGCCGCACGGCGTTGTGCGGCCTTTTGTTATAGACTGTGCGAATTTATGTAAACCCTCTTGTGGCCTTATGTTAAACCCATTAGCAACCGACCACAAGCTGTTCTCTTTTAGCTCTTTTGTACTTTAAGCATTGGCATGGATTTATCGGCGATCCACAGGATGAGGGGGGCGGTGAGGAGGCCAGCGATGGCATCAATGAGATAGTGAGCCTGGATATAGACGGTGGCACAGCAGAGGAGTGCCCAGAGGGGAATGAGGATGAGCAGGAGGCGGGGGGCATGGCGACGCGCCAGGAGTAGGACGATGGTGGAGATGCCGATGTGGCTGCTGGGGAAAGCGGCGGTAGGACGTTCGCCGGTGGCCTGGGCGCTGCTGACGAGGCGATAGAAGAGTCCGTCGGGGTTGCCGGGGGCAGGCAGCATATCGGTGTGACTGCTGAAATAGGTGCCGAGGGCGGGGAAGTGGCCCTGCATGATCTCATCAACTCCTACGGCCTGGAAATAGAACTGAGGGCCGGAAACGGGGAGGAAGATATAGATCAGGTAATAAAGGAAGAAGGCGGTCATGATGATGGTAGTGACGCGCGAGAAGGTGCCGGAGAGGGCGAAGGGGGAAGGGGCGGCGGATGCGCTGTTGGCAGGAGGTGCCTGGTTAGGGGCCAGGGGGGAAGCGGCGGCGATACGGGACGTGACAGGGGAGCTAAGGGATGCCGACGAGGTGCGGTAGGCTTGGAGGAGGACGTAAAAGGCGAGGAGGGCAATCATGGGATAGTAACTCCAATAGCCGAGGTTGAAGGCCTCGCTCCAAAAGGTACCGGGCAACAAGCGACTGAACTCCAAGGCTGGCTGACAGCCGAAGAACTGAAGGTCGAGGGCGGCGAAATGGTGGTCGAGGTTGTCGAACATCCGGTTGAACTCATAGGTGTCGGGGTACCACAGGATGAGATAGGCCATCTGGGCGACGGTTCGCACAAGACGCGCCAAGGCCAGACGCTGATGTCTGGACCACGCGAACCGTAAGCGGATAAAGACGCGGGTGAGGAAAACAAGGGCGAGCGTCATCGCTAACCACTCGATACGCGTCAGTGCCATCGTGAAAGGATCCACGAGGCGATGCATCAGACTGACCATCAAAAGAGAGGTGGCGGCACAGTAGAAGGCTGATACACGCTCAATAGGGAGGAGGGACAAGGAGTGAATAAGTTTTTAAGTTTTAGGAAATGTTTTGCTCTAATCTCGACCTTTGAGGGGGCACTACATTTGACCTTTTGGGGTTAACACTTCCCTGGGCGACGACGCCCAGGAATAGGACCGCCTCCGGGTGGGGGAGGGGGAGAAGAGAGCTTACAGCCATCCTGCTTTCTTGTACCACTTGACAGATTGACGCACGCCTTCTTCGAGAGACCATTGGGGCTTGTAGCCTAATTCGCGGCGTGCGGGTTCGATGTCGCAGTTCCAGTTGCGCTGTGCGAGGATGTGGTATTTGTCCATGTTGAGGGTGGTGAGTTTGCCCATCCACCTGGAGACAGTACCGCTGACGGCACAAACGATGCGGAGGAACCAGAGTGGTGCCTTGATGTGGAGGACGAAACGGATGCCCATTTCATGCTGCAGGAGGTCGGAGAAGGCTCGGCTGTTGTAGCTCTTGCCATCGGAGAGGAAGTAGGCATGGTGGAGTACCGCCTCGGCCGGACGTTCGCAGGCCAGGAAGGCAGCCTGCACGACATCGAGGGCATAGACGAAGGTGATCTCCTGAGGTTGGTAGCCTACGGCGAAGTCGATGTGCTGCTTGATGCTCTTGGCCATCAGGAAATAATCACGCTCGCGCGGTCCATAGACGCCGGTGGGACGAAGGATGACCCATGGGAAACGAGGGACGGTGGCCAGGTAGCGCTCGGCCGCCAGTTTGCTTTCGCCATAAGCGGTGTTGGGCTGGGGCGTGTCGTCCGCGGTAATGGCCGGATAGAGTGTGCCTGCCGCCTTGGCTTCGGCCGCTGGGAGCGGTTGCTCCTTGATGGCACCGAAGATGCTGAGCGAACTGATGAAGACGAAGCGCTGCGGCACCATGTCGGCCTCGATGAGCGCGTTGACGAGGTTGCGCGTGCCATCGGTGTTGGTGCGGAAGAAACCTTCGCGATGCAGGCTCTTGGTAGCGCCTGCGGCGTGAATGACATAATCCCACGCCCCGCCCATCTGTGCCTTGTAGTCCTGCAACTGCTGGAGCAGCCGCTCGCGGTTGCCGAGGTCGAGTTCGGCAAAATGAATGGCGGGGTCGGTGAGGTATTGTTTGCTACTGGAGGCGCGCATGCCAGCCCACATCTCATAACCGCGTTCAATGCCGGTGCTAACGATGAAACTGCCAATGAACCCGGAAGCGCCAGTGACGAGAATTCGCATAATCGTTCAGAAAAAAAGTAAGTGTGTGTATCAGTGTGTTTGCAGGGATGGCGCTATTGCTCTTCGGCGAGGGCGAAATCAAGTTGTTTCTTGTCGAGATTGGCGCGCATCACCTTGACGCGGATGGGGTCGCCGAGGGTGTAGCGGTGGTGCCGGCGTCGTCCGAGGAGTTGATAGTTGCGCTCATCGAAATCGTAGTAGTCGTCGCCCAGGTCCCGCATAGGCACCATGCCCTCACATTTGGAATCGTTGAGTTCGACATAGAGTCCGAACTCGGTAATCCCGGAGATGATGCCGTCGAAGTCCTGCCCAATCTTGTCGGCCATGAACTCGACCTGCTTGTACTTGATGCTGGCGCGCTCGGCGAGAGCTGCCGTCTGTTCCATATCGCTGCTCTGTTCGCAGAGAGCCTCGTAGCGCTCCTGGCTGGCCGAGCGTCCGCCATTGGCATAGCGCGAGAGGAGCCTGTGGACCATGAGGTCGGGATAGCGGCGTATAGGAGAGGTAAAATGAGTGTAGAAGTCGAAGGCGAGTCCGTAGTGACCAACATTGACGGTGGAATAGCGCGCCTTCATCATGGCCTTGAGTGCGACCATCTCGATGAGGTTCTGTTCTTTCTGTCCGTGCACGTCCTGCATGAGGCGGTTGAGGTTCTTGCTAATCTCCTGCTTGGTGCCGGTGGTCTTGAGTTTGCGTCCGAAGCGTGCGACGAACTGTGCGAGGTTGAGGAGTTTGTCAGGGTCTGGCTGCTCGTGGATGCGGTAGGGCAACACCTTGGCTTTCTTCCCCTTTGGGACGCGCCCGATGCTCTCAGCCACGGTGCGGTTGGCCAGCAGCATAAACTCCTCGATGAGTTTGTTGGCATCCTTGGCCACCTTGACATAAGTGCCAAGAGGCTTGCCTTTCTCATCAATCTCGAAACGCACCTCGGGCCGCTCGAAATTGACGGCCCCGGCCGCGAAGCGACGCTTGCGCAGGACCTTTGCCAGGTTGTTGAGGGTAATGAGAGCGTCCTCGAGTTGTCCGATCGGCGATGCTTTCTGCGCCTCGGTGAGGTTGTCGAACCAAGGCTTAGCCTCGTCGGCGGGTCCTCCCACGGGTGCTTTGTAGTCCTCTTCGGAAGCGACGCCCCGTGCCTCGAAGAGCGCCTGCACCTCCTCGTAGGCGAAGCGGCGGTCGCTGAGGATGACGGTGTGGGCCAGGTGCCAGCGTTTGACCTCCGCCTTGTCGTTCATCTCGAAGATGACGCTATAGGTGAGTTTCTCCTCGTCGGGGCGCAGGGAACAGATGAAGTTGCAGAGGCGCTCGGGGAGCATAGGCACGGTGCGGTCGACGAGATATACGGACGTAGCGCGGCGGACGGCCTCCTTGTCGATGATGGAGCCCTCGCGCACGTAGTGGCTGACGTCGGCAATATGCACGCCGACCTCGTACATGCCATCCTTGAGCCGCTTGAAGGAAAGGGCATCGTCGAAGTCCTTGGCATCGCGCGGGTCGATGGTGAAGGTGAGTCGGTCGCGGAAATCCTCGCGCTCGGCATAGTCGGCAGGAGTGATGTCCGCGGGAATCTGGTTGGCGGCATCCTCCACGGCCTTGGGATAGGTATAAGGAAGCCCGAACTCGGCGAGGATGGCGTGCATCTCGGTCTCGTTCTCGCCCGACTTACCCAGGACTTCGACGACCCGTCCGATAGGATTCTTGGAGCCCTCGGGCCATTCTACAATCTTCACGATGACCTTATCGCCCGACTTGCCGCCCTTGAGTTGTCCCTTGGGGATGAAAATATCGTTGGAGAGCGTGCGGTCCTCAGTGAGGACGAAGGCGAAGTCGCGGCTGACGCTGAGTTTGCCCACGAAAGATTTGTCGGCGCGCTGGAGGATGGCAGTGACCTGCGCCTCGCGCACGTGTCCGCGCCGCCGTGCCATCATCTGAATGCGTACGCGGTCGCCGTCCATGGCATGCATGGAATTGCGCTCGGCCACGAGAACCGGTTCGCCGCCATCGTCGGGCAGGAAAGAATTCTTGCCGTTGTGCTTACGCTGGAAACGTCCCTCCATGACGGTGGTCTTGGAGGCTAAAGTATAACGCATCTGCGCCTGCTCGATGATGTAGTCGTCCATCACCAGGTCGTCGAGGACATCCATGCAGAGCAGTTTGGCCGGATGCGTATTGAAATGCAGTTCGCGGAAAATAGTCTTGATGTCAACCAGTTCGCCGGCGTGTGCTTGGAAGAGGTCCATCACCTGTTCAGTCATTTGCGACTTGTTGAGACATCGTCCGCCTCCTTTCTTGCTCTTGCTCATAGTCACGTCATTTGAGGATTATGCGCTGCAAAGTTAAGCATTATTCTTCAAAAAACTCATTACAAGGCAAAAAAAATAAGGGAACCCCTTCATATCTTGAAGAACTTCCCTGAACGTATATAGTTTAGTGCTTAGGCCTCAGTGCCTATTGATGCTTAGACCTCCGCGCCGATGATGCGGCGTCCGCCGACGTAGCGGGCCGACCAATACTCATCGCTGGTGGTGTCGATGCGTACACCGCGCGAGACGCTTGCGTGAATAAAATGGAAGGTGCCGTCGGTGGCGACATCAGTGACTATGCCGACATGGTTAACCGTCTTTCCCCGACGGCCGAAAAACACCAGATCGCCGGGCTGCAGATCCTGCGTCTGTGCCACCGCTTCGCCCTGTTTGTGCTGTTCGCGGGAAGAGCGGTTGAGGGAAATTCCCATGCGACGGAAGACGTAGCTGGTGAAACCCGAGCAGTCGAAAGACTTAGGGCCCGAGCTGCCTAAGTGATAACGAGCTCCGATATGGCGCTTGGCAGCGCTGATGAGGTCCATGACAATCCCCTTGTCCTCGGGATTCATCTTGTCGAGCCGGGATACCGTAGCGTCCACGAGGGCCACCACGGACTCGGGAACCCGAATGGAGGAAAGGGTCGGCTGTAAGACAGCAGCCATGCGCGACTGCGCAGCAGACTGCGTTGGAATGCCATCAGGTAGCGATGCCGTAGTACGATGACGAATAGGCGTATTCGCAAAGCTTGCGGTACTCAGGAGAAGCAGTAAGGTAACAATCTTTTTAATCATATCTTTTGGTAAAGCGTGGCCCTATCACAGGGCGACTTACATCTTTTGCGCGGCAAAGGTACGCAAAAAAAAGGATAAACCGAGAAAAAAAAGGATATTTAACAGCTTTTTCCAGTAGATAACGATTCGCGGACGGGCTTATCTGCTGGTCGAAGGCGGTGTATTTTTCCCCCTTCAGCCTTTCACTACCGGTTACTTCAGGGGTTGCTTCGGGCTGATTCTCCGATCTGATGCTCCACCTCCTTGAAGGCATAGCGGCGGAGGCGTCCGTTCGTGTCGCGAAGACAGAGATGACCGGAAGGCTCCACGTCTTCGATTTGTGCCATAAAAGTACCCTGGGCATCACGGAAAGGATGAATGCCGGTGCCTCTGAAGAGAACGCTGAGGTATTCACGGTGCATGGCGTCGGCCTGGCTGAGAAGGTTCGCGTTCCGTCGGCAGAAATTCTGTACGATCCGCTCGAGGATGAGGCGACGCTCAAAAGTGCAACCCGTGAGTTGGCGGAGCGAAACGGGATTGGGCGCATCGCTGAGAAATTCGGTTTGGTTGATGTTTACCCCACAGCCTATGATGCTACTGCTGATGTGCCGGCCGCAGAGGTCGTTCTCGATGAGAATACCCGCAATCTTGTCGTTGCCGACATAGATGTCGTTCGGCCATTTGACGGTGACGGGAGGCAGGGGGGAGCGGGCGGATGCGACCAAGGGAAAAGCGAGGCCTGTGAAAGACGGATCGCCCTGGGCCACTGCAGACAGGACAGCCTCTACGGTCTCGCGAATACTTAAGGCAACAGCCTCGGAGAGGAGGAACATCTGAGAAGCAGGCAGCGAAAACGGATACACGAGCAGGCTGAAGAGAAGATTCAGTCCGCGTGCCGACTCCCAGTGATTGCCTGTCTGACCGCGTCCTGAGGTCTGGTATTCGGCGGTGACCAGGGTGATGTCCGCCATCTTGGGCGGGCGGTAGGATTGCAGGAACGTGTTGGTGGACGAGGTTTCGCCCAGCTCGATCATGTTGAAAAAGGGAGAGGAGTCAAGCATCTCGTATGGCGCTGTTTACTGGTTGTCTGTTCAGGAAAGCTCGGAAAAAGCCTTTTGTCAAAAAGAGGCCCGTTAACTAAGCTGTTAACGGGCCTCTTTAGTTGGGCTACCCGGACTCGAACCAGGAAAGGCAGGACCAGAATCTGCAGTGTTACCATTACACCATAGCCCAAACTGTCATGCATCTCGAAGCACCTTGCTTCCGATTTGCGGGTGCAAAAGTAGGCAGTTTTTGCGAAACCTGCAAACTTTTCCCTAAAAAAAATAAATTTTTGCCTCATTTTTCTTCTTCATCGCAGATTTCGTTGTACCTTTGTAGCCCGAAATAACTATTTATGAACAAAATAACTCAAGAACTCATCGATCAAATCATAGCTGGTTTGCAAGAGAAGAAAGGTCATGAAATTGTAGTGGCAGATTTCAGTGACATCGAAGAAGCTGTCTGTCGCGCTTTTGTGATCGCCACCGGCAACTCACCCTCACACGTACAAGCCCTTGCCGACTCGGTGGAGGAAATGGCTCGGAAGCATGCTGATGCCCGTCCTTCTGCCATAGCCGGCAAGAATAATGCGCAGTGGGTGGCTATGGATTATGGCGATGTCATTGTGCACATCTTTTTGGCTGATGCCCGCGCTTTCTATGACTTAGAGCACCTTTGGGCCGATGCTCCGATAACAGAAATTCCTAACATTGACTGATATGGCAGAACAGCACAAGCCGCAAACGGGCGGCTCACAAGACAATAAAGACAAAAACAACCGCGGCAAGATGCCGAGGGTGAACTTGATGTGGATCTATGCGGTGATAGCTATTGCCCTGGGTTATCTGTTCTTCGCCGGGGGCGATATGGATAATGCTTCTGCGGCGTCGAAAAATGTGACCTATACCATCTTCAAGCAATACGTGGAACAAGGCTTTGCCAGCAAAATTGTCGCCAACAAGGACGAGGGCACGGTGCGGATGTATGTCAAACCGGAACACATCCGTGAAGTGTTCAAGGCAGGTGTGGACCAAACCGGCAAGCAGCCTTTCGTGCAAGCCGAAGTGCCGTCAGCCGACAAACTTGACGAGTTCGTTTCGGCCCAACAAGAATTGGGCAATTTTACGGGCGAACTGAGCTACAAGCGCACCGATGACACCTTTATGCAGGTGTTCTGGAACCTGTTCCCGCTGCTGCTGATCGTCTTTGTTTGGATCTTCATCATGCGGCGCATGGGAAGCGGTGGAGTAGGCGGAATGGGAGGCATCTTTAACGTTGGCCGCTCGCGCGCGCGTTTAGTAGAAAAAGGTAGTGAGGACGAGTCCAAGGTCACTTTCAAGGATGTTGCCGGACAGGCCTCGGCCAAGCAGGAAGTGCAGGAGATTGTGGAGTTCCTCAAAAGTCCGAAGAAGTTCACCGACCTCGGCGGTAAAATTCCCAAGGGCGCATTGCTCGTGGGACCTCCGGGAACCGGAAAGACCCTTTTGGCCAAGGCTGTTGCCGGCGAGGCTGACGTCCCCTTTTTCTCGATGTCAGGTTCAGACTTCGTGGAGATGTTCGTAGGCGTAGGTGCCAGCCGAGTGCGCGACCTGTTCCGCCAAGCCAAAGAGAAAGCACCGTGCATCATCTTCATCGACGAGATTGATGCCGTGGGCCGGGCACGCGCTAACGGCCCCATGATGGGCGGTAACGACGAACGCGAATCTACGCTGAACCAGCTGCTGACAGAGATGGACGGTTTCGGTACCAACTCCGGCGTGATTATCTTGGCAGCCACCAACCGGGCAGACATCCTGGACAAAGCCCTGCTGCGCGCCGGACGTTTCGACCGGCAAATACACGTGGACCTGCCTGACCTGAACGAGCGAAAGGCCGTTTTCAAAGTGCACCTGCGCCCCATCAAGGTAGACAAGACCCTCGATGTGGATTTGCTGGCACGGCAAACGCCCGGTTTCAGCGGCGCAGACATCGCCAATGTCTGCAACGAGGCAGCCCTGATTGCGGCCCGTCATGGCAAGCAAAACGTGGGCAAGGAAGACTTTATTGCCGCCGTTGACCGCATCGTGGGTGGTCTGGAGAAGAAGACAAAGGTGATGACCCTTGAGGAAAAGCGCACCATCGCCCTCCACGAGGCCGGTCACGCGACGATCTCATGGAACCTCCAATATGCCAACCCGCTCATTAAGGTGACCATCGTACCCCGTGGCAGAGCCCTTGGCGCAGCCTGGTACTTACCCGAAGAGCGCCAGATCACGACCCGCGAACAGATGCTCGATGAAATGTGTGCGACCTTAGGCGGACGTGCGGCAGAGGAACTCTTCACCGGACACATTTCCAGCGGAGCCATGAACGACCTTGAACGCGTGACGAAGCAAGCCTACGGAATGATCGCTTACATGGGTATGAGCGAAGCCTTGCCCAACCTGTGCTATTATAATCAGAACGAATACTCGTGGCAGCGTCCCTACAGTGAATCCACGGCTCAGCTCATCGACCAGGAAGTGAAAAAGATGATTGCCGAGCAATACGAGCGCGCCAAGAAACTCCTGACCGAGAAGCGGGAAGGCCACCGGGCACTGGCTGATTTGCTGGTGGAACGCGAGGTGATCTACGCAGAGGACGTGGAGAAGATCTTCGGCAAACGCCCGTGGGTGAGCCGCACCGAGGAACTACTGACGGCTCAGGAAGAGAATGACCGGCAAGACGTCGGGGACGTTCCTTCCCAATCCGATTGTGAAGGGCATACAGACGATCATCCTTCCCTCGCCGACGAGCCGCAAGAGGCTGGCAGTCAGGGTAAAAGCGACGATTCGCGGGACAACTATACAAAAAAAAATATAACTTAGCATGAAGAATCTCATCACACGAACCCTCACCGGTATCGTTTTTCTGGCTGTCATGATTGGTGGTATTCTCTATTCCCCCGCCACCTTTGGAGTGCTTTTCACTGTTATCACCGCCTTGAGTGTATGGGAATTCACGGGCATCATGAATCAGCGTGGCGATGTGAGTGTGAACCGTTTCATCAATACCGTGGCAGGCGGTTGCCTTTTTGTTGGCTTTTTCGGTTTTGCAGCGGGCATCCCCGGTGGTAGCGCCTTTTTTGTCCCCTGGCTGCTAACGATGATTTACCTAATGGTGTCTGAGTTGTATCTGAAGCGCGAGTCACCGCTGAATAATTGGGCCTTCTCGATGATGTCGCAGATCTATGTGGCTCTACCCTTTTCGCTGCTCTGCCTGTTGGAATTTTCAGGCATCGGCAGTGAGCAGGTCCATTCCAGTCAGTCGGGCGCGTGGCTGGTGTTAAGTATCTATGTGCTGTTGTGGCTTAATGACACCGGCGCTTATTGTGTAGGTTCGTTGTTGGGTCGGCATAAGCTCTTTCCTCGCATCTCCCCTGGCAAGTCATGGGAAGGGAGCATAGGCGGTGCTGCCGTTTGTCTGGCTGTTTCGCAAGTGGCTGCGCACTATTTCCCGGTGTTCTCCCCCGTTGAATGGGCTTTGTTTGCTCTCGTAGTGGTGGTCTTTGGTACATGGGGAGATCTCATCGAAAGTCTGCTCAAGAGGCAAATGGGTATTAAGGACAGCGGTAACATTTTGCCCGGTCATGGAGGAATGCTCGACCGCTTCGACAGCAGTCTTATCGCCATTCCCGCAGCAGTAGCGTTCGTGTATGTTACGTTGACTTGAGGGGGATGACACGGCCCTGGGCGACGACGCCCAGGAATAGGACCGCTTTTTGGAGAGGGGGCGCGAGACGGGCTTCAATAAAGGAAGCAACTTGTCAACTTGTATTTTTTGAGTTCTTGAGTTCTTGAGTTCTTGAGTTTTTGAGTTTTTGAGTTCTTAAGTTCTTAAGTTTTGGAGTTCTTGAGTTTCTGAGTTTTTGAGTTCTTAAGTTCTTGAGTTTTGGAGTTCTGAGCCCACTTTAAAAAGTCAGGCGTATTAAAATTGTTTGCTTTTGGACTAAAATATTTTCAATTTTATGCCGATTTCTGGAATATTTTTTGTACCTTTACATCATCAAACAGACAATAAGAAGATGTTCAAGAAGACAG
>JAILCU010000125.1 GCA_024690405.1 Bacteroidales bacterium | reverse complement strand
GAAATGCGCGCAATGGAGAGTAACCAAGCACGTACTAATATGTTTCAAGATGCCTTCATCAATGAGATCAGTTGGAAAGATGCCATCTCACGCATCGACCGCATTGCTGCGCTAACCAAAGAGGATATAGTGAACTTTGCTCAACGCCATTTCTCCAACAACTATGTCACCGTTTTCAAGCGTCAGGGAGAAGACTCCAACATCAAGAAAATCGAGAAGCCCGAAATTACGGCGATTCCTGCCAATCGAGACAAAATGAGTGCTTTTGTCAAGACGATACAAGCCATGAATGTGGAACCCATCCAACCCCGGTTCGTAGACTTCAAGAAAGATTTAACAAAGGGGAAGCTGCCGAAACACAATCTTCCAGTGATATATAACCAGAACACAGAGAATGGTATATTCTATCTCGTCTTCCGTCTTCCCTTTGGAACGGCAGCAGACAAGCGAATAGATGCGGCTTGTGACTACTTTGAGCTCTTGGGCACTGATAGCCTCACTGCCGAACAAATTCAACAGGAATTCTACGGGTTAGCCTGCTCTTTTGGTATTAATTCTGGTGACTACCAGACAACCATCACCCTTTCGGGCCTTGATGAGAATATGCCTAAAGCGTTGGTGCTATTGGAAGATATACTAAAAAACGTAAAGGCGGACAGTATAGCCTATACCTCTTACGTCACGAATACAGCTAAGGCCCAAGCCGTTGCCAAACTCGAGCAACAGCAATGTTTCAGCCGACTACGTGCATTCGGCACTTACGGACTACACAACAGTCAGCGTGATATTCTCACCGCCGAACAGCTGGCACAGATCAATCCCCAGGTTCTTGTGGACATCATCCACGACCTCACCTCCTATCAGCACTCGATACTCTACTATGGGCCTCGCTCCCTTGAAGAGCTCACCAACCTGCTCGCTCAAGAACATTCCCTACCAGAACAGATGAAAGCACCACTCACTTTTGAGGATTACATGGAGCAGCCTACACCACAAACTGAAATCGTCCTTGCTCCTTACGATGCCAAGAATATCTATATGATAGCCTTCAACAACACCGGATCTTTTTGGGACCCAGAAGAAATGCCTGTAGCAGCCCTCTTCAACGAGTACTTCGGTGCAGGAATGAACGGCATTGTTTTTCAGGAGCTCCGAGAAAGCCGTGGACTAGCTTACAGCGCCAGTGCATATTATGATCAAGCGCCTGAACGTAAGAACCATCCTGAGACGAGCTACACTTACATCGCTTCACAGAATGATAAAATGATGGACTGTATCAATACCTTCAATCAGATTCTCGATAGCATTCCCCGAAGCGAAAGCGCATTTGAGATTGCCAAGAAAAGTCTCACCAAACAACTGGCAGCTCAACGTACTACCAAATTCGCTGTTCTCAATGCTTGGATGGCTGCACAGCAACGCGGCATCGACTACGACATCAACGAGAAGATTTACCATGCCTTGCCAGCATTATCTCTTCAAGACATCATCCTCTTCTCACAAAAGCGAATGGCTAAACGCCCCCGACGATACATGATTCTTGGCAACGAGAATGATTTGGATATGAAAGCTTTGCAGCAAATTGGCCCTATCAAGCGCGTCAGCCTTGAAGATATTTTTGGTTATTAAGGATGTATGATCAAAATGGCCAAGAACAGGCTAGGACTTTAATTACGGAACATTTTTAACATTTAATCCCATGACAAGATTTTTTTTTAAGCGCATATTCTCATTCACTATAATACTTCTCTCCTCCCTGTCCGCCAGGCCATCTGCGCGTCTTCCTATAAAGACAAATGAGGACGGATCTGCTGCCAGCGCTCCCCACTGGCTCCGTTCCTCTTCCATATCGCCAGACGGACAGACGATTGTCTTTGCTTATAAAGGCAACATCTTCAGTGTTCGGTCAGCTGGCGGTAGGGCGCTTCAGCTCACCAGTAATAGCGCATGGGACGGGCATCCTCTTTGGTCGCCTTCTGGCAAGAAAATCGCTTTCACTAGCGAGCGGGAAGGGAGTCTCGACATCTATGAAATGACGGCTAACGGTGATCATCTCACACGCCTAACCACCCACTCGGGTTCTGAAATACCGCTGGCATATCTCAACGAAGATGAGATTCTCTTCAACTTCGCTACGATGCCAACGACCATAAATCGTCAGTTCCCTTCTGCCACTTTTAGTCATTTATTTAAAGTACGCACACAAGCAGGTTCACGACCTCAGCGTGTCTCAGACCTCACAGCTGGCAATATCACCATTGGCCCCAATGGATCTCTCATATACGATGCAATCAAAGGTTACGAAGATCCTATGCGCAAGCACCACACCAGCAGTATTGCACGCGATCTCTGGCAGACATCACTTCATGAACAGAAATTCACCCAACTTACCACCACAAAGAGCGAGGACCGTTGCCCCGTATACGTGCAATCTTCCAATACACTTTATTGGTTGTCCGAGGCCAGTGGTACTCTGAACGTTTGGTGCCAACCTCTGGACAGTAAGGCTAAGGCACAGCAACTTACGTTTTTCACTGAGATGCCAGTGCGATATCTCTCAGCGGCAAATGATGGAACCCTTTGTTTCTCATGGGACGGAGAGCTGTACACTATGCAGAAAACTAAAAAGCCTCAAAAGGTAAACATCGACATCATCGCTGACACCAATGAGAGACAAACCATTCAGCGCATACTCACCAGCGGGGCCACTCAGGTCTGCCATTCACCAAAGAACAAGGAAATTGCCTTCATTTTAGGAGGAGATGTCTATGTCACAAGCCTCGACTATAAGACAACGTTCCAAGTCACCGACACACCAGAGCGCGAACGTCACGTCTCATTCTGTGAGGACGGCCGTAGCCTCGTCTACGATTCTGAGCGTAACGGACGATGGGCCATATATCGTGTAAGCATCAAAAACAAGGATGAGCAACTCTTTACCTACGCCACTGCCCTCACCCCAGAGGAACGCCTTACCCCTGAAGAACAGACATGTTTCGAACCAGAATATTCACCCGACGGCAAGATGATTGCATTTCTCCGCAACCGTCACGAACTCTGTGTTCTAGACGCCTCATCCAAAGAGATCAGAACCGTCATGCCTGCCAAATACCAATATTCCTACCGCGATGGCGACCAAACGTTCTCATGGAGTCCTAACTCAAAATACCTTCTTTCAGAGTATATCGGCTCGGGAGGATGGAATCTCACCGATATTGCCTTAGTGCCTGCCAACGGAAAAGGCAAAATACTCAACCTCACGAACTCTGGCTATAGTGACGGGAATCCGCGTTGGGTACTAGGCGGAAAAGCCTTTATCTTCCAGAGCGATAGAGCCGGTATGCGCAGCCATGGCTCGTGGGGTGCCGAACATGATCTCTATATTACCTTCCTCAATGACGACGCCTTTGAACGCTTCCACATGAATAAGGAAGAACGCGAGCGCTTTGATACGGTGGAGAAAGAACGAAAGAAAAAAGAGGAGAAAGGAGATAATGGCTCAAACCATGAGGCGAAAGAGAAGAGAGAAAGCGCTAAGAAAAAACGTGCCCATACGGGCGATAAAAAAAAGGAAAAAGATGGTGAGATAGAAGCTAAGGAGAAGAAGAATCATGAAGAAAAAGAGCACAAAGCCGATAGCATCAAGGCCTTAAATCCCGAACTGAATCTCCACGATCTCGATTTACGCACCGTTCGTCTAACGTTCAACAGTAGCAGTATTGGAGACGCCATTGTCAATCAGGATGGGACAAAACTCTATTACGTGGCTTCAAACTACCCAAATGGCACGGCACTTTGGGAACGCGATCTCGACAAAGGCTCAACCACTATAAAGGTGGGCGGAGTATCCTTCTCTTCCTTCGATATCGCCGATAGCGGTAAGGTTGCATACTACACTTCTGGTGGACAGATTAAGAAAATAGACCTCAGTGCGGGGAAAATCAGTAATATAGACTTCGAATGCTTCCACAAGAACTATCCCGCAGCTTGGAGACAGCAGACCTTTGAGCATATATGGCATCAGACCCACGAGAAGCTCTTCGATCCAGAGATGAACGGCGCCGATTGGGAAATGCTTCATACACGCTATGCCCGGTATCTTCCTCATATCAGCAACACTCGTGATTTCGCTGAAATGTGTTCCGAACTCTTGGGCGAACTCAACGTTTCGCATACAGGCTGTCGCTATCGTCCACGAAATAGTTCAGGTAACATTTTCGCCACTGCAGACCTCGGAGTTTTTCTCGATGACAGCTACAACGGAGACGGCTTACGCATTGTGGAAGTACTGGAAGGAACTCCACTAACCAGGCAGAAAGGTGTGGGACCAGGCTGCATTATCACCCATATCGACGGACAAGCCGTTAAAGCAGGCAAAGATTATTACCCGCTACTCTATGGCAAGGCTAATCACTATACACGCCTCACTATTAATAACATCAAAGGCGAAACTAAGGATTACACCATCCGACTTGCCACCAACTATGCCGACGAGCTCTATCGCCGATGGGTCCGACGCAACGAACTCCTTGTCGACAGTCTCTCCAAAGGACGATTGGCATACGTGCATATCAAAGCCATGGATACAGAGAGCTTCCATCAACTCTACCTCAAGCTCCTCTCCGAAAAGAACCGGACACGCGACGCGGTCATTATCGATGTCCGGCACAATGGCGGAGGATGGCTTCACAATGATATATGCGAACTCCTCTCAGGAATCGCGGCAGCCAAATATACCCCACGCGGCCAATTCATTGGCAACGACCCATACAACCGCTGGACGAAGCCCTCATGTATGCTCATCTGCGAAGACGATTATTCCAATGCTCATGGCACACCATGGCTCTACAAGGAACTTGGCATCGGCCCCCTCATAGGAGCTCCCGTGCCTGGCACCATGACAGCGGTCTGGTGGGAAACTATCGATGATATTGTCTTCGGCATACCCGAGGTAGGTATGCAAGACAGGCAGGGACGCTATCTTGAGAACCTTCAATTACAACCCGACCAACTCATCATCAGTCAACCAAGTGATCTCCTTTGGGGACGTGACGTGCAATTAGAAGAGGCGGTGAACTTGATGTTAAAGAAGAAATAAGCCCCCGAAAGAAGGAAAGTGTGAAAAAATCGACTTTCCTTCTTTCGTTTCGCCAAAATTGCTTACCTTTGCAGCGCAAAGTTTAAGAGAGATGAAACTTATACTGCTCTCCACATCAGATTTCTTTGTCGAAGAAGATACCATCATCAATGCCCTCTTCGAAGAAGGACTTGATTTGTTGCACTTGCGCAAACCAGACAGTGAGCCCGTTTACTCTGAACGCTTGCTCACCCTGCTGCCCGAGCAATGGCACAACCACATTGTCGTGCACGAACATTTCTACCTAAAAGATGAATTCAACCTTAGAGGCATCCATTTGAGTGAAGAGCACCCCGCTCCCCCTCCTGGCTACCACGGACAAGTGAGTCGCTCGTGCCATTCCCTCGAAGACCTTGCTTCACAGACTGCTAATATGGACTACGTGTTTCTGTCCCCAGTCTTTGACAGCATTACCTATCCAAATCGGAAGGCATCATTCACAGCCCAACAACTTCACGATGCGGCACGTGCCGGTCTTATAGACCGAAAAGTGATGGCCGCCGGAGGCATCAATGCCGACACGCTACCACTGTTGTCCGACTTTGGTTTCGGTGGTGCCGTCATCCTTGGCGACCTTTGGACACGCTTCAACATTCACTCTGGACTTGACTACAAAGAAGTCATTGCCCATTTCCGGAAACTTAGAAAAGCAGCAATTTAGAGAAGCTTTACTCCCCATATGGGCAAATGAAGGAAAAAGATTTTTCAGTGAATAATTCTTCAAACTCGCATCACTCGAGAAAGCAATTACTTGGATAGTGCTCATCCTAACCCGAGACTCTCAACTCCTCTACAATAACAAAAACAAATGAACAATTTCATCGTCTTTTCAGGCACAGCCACCCGCTATCTCACAGAGAAAATCTGTCTCAGTTTGGGCGTTCCTATGGGTAATTGCACTGTCACACATTTTGCTGACGGTGAATTCTCTGTCTGTTACAACGAAACCGTTCGTGGACGCGATGTCTTCGTTGTACAAAGTACCTTCCCCAACAGCGACAACCTCATGGAACTTCTGTTGATGATTGACGCTGCCAAGCGAGCCTCTGCACGCACCATCAACGCCGTCATCCCATATTTTGGGTGGGCTCGCCAAGATCGTAAAGACCAGCCACGTGTAGCTATCGGCGCCAAGCTCGTAGCCGACATGTTAAGTGTGGCGGGTATAAGCCGCGTCATCACAATGGACTTGCATGCCGACCAGGAACAAGGATTCTTCAATGTCCCCGTAGACCATCTCTACGCTTCCAGCGTGATGCTCCCCTATATCGAGAGCCTTCAGCTCGAAAACCTCGTCATTGCCACACCTGACGTAGGCGGTTCCAAACGCGCATCTGCCTATTCAAAATATCTCCAATGCCCCCTGGTGCTCTGTAACAAAATTCGCCATCGCCCCAACGAAGTCGCATCGATGCAAATTATTGGTGATGTAACAGATGCCAATGTCATTCTCATTGATGATATGGTTGATACTGCAGGCACCATTACCAAGGCTGCCGACCTGATGATTGAAAACGGAGCGCGTTCCGTAAGAGCCATCGCCAGCCATTGTGTCATGAGTGGACCTGCAAGCGAACGCGTACAAGCTAGCGCACTCGAGGAAATTGTTTTCACCGATTCCATCCCCTACTCTAACCGATGCGCAAAGGTCAAACAGATCTCCATCGCTGACCTCATCGCTGAAACAATCCGAAGTGTTGAGGAAAACAGAAGCATTTCAGGACAATATCTCCTTTAAACCTTCTCCTCCTTCCCTTATCTAATATATATCATTACGAGAAATAGAGAGACATCCCCTTCTCTACCCAAAAGAAAAATATACCTCTCAATCAATATTTAAAAAAAGAATTAAGATGAAAAAAGCATTATTTATCAGTGCGTTGGTATTCGCCATGTTACAAGCACAGAGCATCAACGCCTGCAACATCAGCACCGACGACGACAATACCACCATCGTGGAACAAGCTGAAAAGCAAATTTCTGAGCAAGAGGAAATCATTCGTGACCTCAAGAAGAAACAACGCGACATTGAAAACGACCTCAAAGACGTTAAAGATCGCATTAAAGCAGCTCAAGGCAAGATTAAGGAAGCCAAGAACGTCATTAAGACCGAGAATGCACGTGTGAAAGCTGAACAGAAAGCCGCCGCTGCTGCACGGGAATTCAAGAAATAGTTCAGGGTCTGCTATAGCATTCGACAAACAGCCATCCTTAGCAGTTGTATTTGTATTGTAGTACTGCCACCGCAACAGTACGATACAAATACAATTGCTTTTTTATGCCCTTGTTCACACGAAAAGCACCCACACCCCGTCGTATCCTATTGAGCAGGCAATGCCGCCAGTTTCAATCAGTTACTCCGAAGCCTTCTTCTTAAGACGCTTTGGTAGTTTTGCTTTGGTTAAGAACTGATCCCGATACTTCTTTGGGGAAGTTCCGTACATGCGAAAGAAATAAGCATAAAACGACTGACGCGTGTTGAAACCAC
>JAILCU010000122.1 GCA_024690405.1 Bacteroidales bacterium | reverse complement strand
GCTCATGTGTCACTCTTTCACATCCTTCTCATACATGTCTTCCATCTCGGTCAGTTCCTTGAGCAGCAGGGCATATTTCTGAGCAACGGCTTCTGCAAAACGCCGGCCTTTTTCAGCGGTAGCCAGATGGGGATTGCCGATACCGGTGTCATCGGTGACTTTTGTCCAATGGCGCGGCACCCAAGCAACTTTCTCACGCAAGCTCTGTAAGGCAAAAGGACGGGCCTGACCTGGTCCCGCCTCACTGAGATTCACCAATTCGGGATGATAGTGCATCATCACACTGGTTTCCAGTTCATCGGCATGGTCGCCAGGTTCGTCAAACCATTCCTTACCGGGCAGCACCGTGAACCATTCGCTCGAGAGGATGAGGAAATCAGGGTGATCGACAGCTAAATCACGAATCATTCCCTTGAAAATATTGCCTCCATGTCCGTTGACGATGAGCAGTTTGCGCATCCCCTGGTGCTCCAGGCTCTCCACGATATCGGAGAGTATGGCACGTTGCGTATCCTGACGATAATGGATGCAGAACTTCAGGTCGCGCTGACCGGGATTCTGTGCACCCATCGCCACGGGAGGCAATACCATCGCACGAACACCATACTCATCAAGGGCTCGCTGGGCTGCATCAACAGCCACATCGTGGGACAAAATGGCATCGGTGAGATAAGGGAGATGCAAGTTGTGAGGTTCCGTGGCTCCCCAAGGGAGGATCGCCACATCGTAATGTAAGTCGCGCGTCACGCCATAGGCTGATACACTTAAGTCGATTTCTCTATTCATAATAATAGTCGTTTTTATAGGCTCAAAAGCCCATACCATTGGTGTTTTTTCTCTTTTGCACTGCAAAAATAATGGGATTTCAATGAATAACCAAATAAAAATGCTTACTTTTGTCCTGAAAAGCAGTGTGTAAAGGTCACTTTCGATAATTTACACACATAAAGGAACAAAAGAACCCTCATCATAACAGATTGCTTTATGGAAAACAAAGAATTCACGTACAACGGTACAACCCTAAACGGTTTCTTGATGCTCTTCTTGAACCTGGCGCTCACCTTAGGTTCTTTCGGCCTGCTATTTCTTGCCATCAGCGACGAATCGTGGCCGATGGCCATCTGTAGCGGCTTAACCTTGTTCACCACCTTGTTCCTTTGGGCGGGTTTCATCATGCTGGAACCTGGCGAGGCACGCGTGGTGATGTTCTTCGGCAAATATGTAGGCACATTCACCCGCACGGGCTACTTTTGGATTAATCCCTTCACCAGCACCAAACGGCTGTCGCTGCGCGCCCGGAACTTGGATGCAGAGCCTATCAAGGTCAATGATAAGGAAGGTAATCCTGTGATGATCGGTCTCGTACTCGTATGGCGTCTCAAGGACACTTACAAAGCGATGTTTGAAATCGACTCTCAAACGATGGCGTCAAATGCGGCAACTCAGGCAACCGGTGGAACCGACGTAAAATCGATGATGGCTGCCTTCGAACGCTTCGTACGCGTTCAGAGCGATGCGGCTCTGCGTCAGGTGGCAGGTCAATATGCCTACGACGACACCGATGACCACGACGAACGTCTGACTTTGCGTAGCGGCGGAGAGGAGATCAACGAGCAACTCGAGACAAAGCTGACCGAGCGTCTGGCCATGGCGGGCATCGAAGTGGTGGAAGCGCGCATCAACTACCTGGCCTATGCGCCCGAGATTGCGGCTGTCATGCTGCGACGTCAACAGGCCACGGCCATCATCGCAGCCCGCGAGAAGATTGTTGAAGGTGCCGTGTCAATGGTCAAGATGGCACTCGACGAACTCGCCGAAAAAGATATCGTGAAACTGGACGACGACCGTAAGGCGCAAATGGTCTCCAACCTGCTCGTCGTGCTCTGCGGCGAGGACAATGCGCAACCGATTGTGAACACGGGAGCGTAAATAGAAAAGTTATTATATAAAGAAAAACACTTCTGGCGAACAAAGTTCCACGACTAGTGAATGGCTTGGGACTAAAGCGAACAAGTAGTTTGTAATTCCGGCTAAAAAACAAGTAGGCAAGTTGCTGATCATCAGAACTTGCCTACTTGCTTTATTGAAGGGAATATATTCCAAATTGCTACCTTTAAGAGTACCTGATAACAGAAACCGGGAAGCAACTTATCTACTTATATCACCTATATATATTGTATCTTCGCTACTCCACTTTCATCTTGAACGTCGATGCAGGCAGCCCCTGGGCATTACGGAGGTCGGCATCAGTGAAACCGCTCCATCCATAGCGAACGGTTTTCGGACTTTGTACATCGGGGGAGGTGAGGAGGAGATGATCGTCCTCCATCTTAATCGTCGCGGGATGGAAAAGGCCATCGGGGCCTGCCAGCTCGAAACCACGGGTGGCCACGAGGCCATCAGCATTGTCGAATACGAGTTTGACAAAGGGTTGCCCGGCTGCTGCCGGACGAACCACATGTGCCGAGACCGGTATGGGACCTTCGCTGACGATTGAATGGCCGTAGGTATGATGGAGTGCTTGCAAGGCAAGACGTTCACCCACGGGACGTTTCGTGCGATAATGGACATCGCCGGCATCTCCCAGATCAGTGGTCACGGCCATCCATGTCTGAGGCAGCGAGGCAAAAAGCCGACGCTGGCTGTCACGGAAGGCGGGCCAGGAAGGACGGGGTAAACTGCTAAGTTGAACCACATAGAAGGGCAAGTCGGACTGCTGCAATTCGCTATGCCCCGGACGGGCAAACTCCTTACGCCACGATTGCTGGAGCAGACGGAAGAGGCGTTCGTGTAACTCCACGTTGTTGGCATTGCTCTCTCCCTGATACCAAAGGACGCCTTTCAGCGGGAAATGTTCAAGGGGCTGAATAGCTGCCTCATAGAGATAACTGGATTCATAGGGGTGACGCTGCAAAGGGTTGTAAACCGGCGATGCCTTATCGAGGGCATGAGCGATGTTCTGCGACATGCGGCCTCGCGCCCAGGCCTGACCATAATCACCGTTCCTCCAATTGCTGAGGATGTTGGGCATTTCTTGCTCAAGGGTGGTACGAGCAACCCACGATTCGGTGGTAGAACCGCCCACGGCATTGCAGATGATGCCAATGGGCACCCCGGAAAGGCTGTCACAAAGGACCCTGCCGAAGTTGAAGCCCACGGCAGAAAAACGCAGCACGGCCTCCCGCGTAGCAGAGCTCCAACCTTGTATATCCATATGTTCGAGACGGTTGGTGAAAAGGAGCACTGAGTCAGGCCACTCTACGGCATCTGTGCGGGCGCGCGCTGGCATGTTAAACAGGTGGAGACGCTCGCAGACACGCTGGGCATCAGCCAAATCTGCATCAATCGTGTTGCATTGATCGACGCGGAGTTCCATGTTGGACTGCCCGCTTGCCAACCATACATCACCGAAATAGACCGAATCGATGGTCAACGACTCAGCGGCATGTCGCACAAGGTTGTTCAGCGCGACGGGATAGCGATCGGGATACTGCTGCAAGCCGTCCTTGGCTGACATCGGTTTGGAAGAGAGCGATAGGGTATAAGGTCCACCGGCGCCCCAGCTTCCAAGGTCTGCCGACCAGGAGCCGTCTGCCTGTGAGATGGTCGCTACCTCGCGCACGACCTGGCCGTTTTGCAGCAGTTTCACCTGAATGCGTTGTCGCGCATCCGCCTTGCCGCGGAGCGTTAAGGGTTCGCCGCGCTGCATGACCATACCCTTGCCGTAAACAACGGGCAAACGCAGACCGCCATGGTCGCCTGTGAGCGCCCCGTAAACGGTTTGTGCCAAGATGAGTGCACCCTCGGGATTGGGATGCAAAGCATCTGGGAACAGGTCGGGACGACTGTGAAGAGGGGTATACAGGTCCACCAGTTGGGCATGAGCACCCTCCGCCACCTCACGGATCGCCTCCTGAATCTGTCCGTGCCAATCACGTGTGCCGCTTTGGAAACGGGGATGACGGTCAAAGATGGGGGTCATCAGGCACACCAGGATACGTGCCTCGGGGTTCGCCACGCGGAACGAATCGATGAGGGCACGGTAGTTGGGAATGAATTCTTCCTTCCAGTCGGGCCAGTTGCGCGGGTCAGTATCGTTAAGACCTAAATGGATGACCACCCAGTCGGCCTTGAAGTCCATGGCCTGGCCAAACTCTGGCAGCCCGACATAGGGACGATGTCCCTTATATAATAAGGTGGCACCGGAATGCCCGAAATTACGGACATCATATTGTCCGCTGCCATAGGTGTTGTCAAGCATGGCTTGCAAACGCACAGGGTAGGCTTCGTGGTCCCGGTCACGCAGGCCATAGCCGTAAGTGACGCTATTACCCACACAAGCCACACGCACAGGTTGTGCAATATGTTTCTTGGATTTACGCGGAGCGGCAGTGGCTGTGACAACCAGAAATGCCATGAACGCGACAAAGAAAAAGCGGACGGTAGAAATAGGATTTCGTTTCATCTTTAAGGGAAGTGGTTGAAGTTTTACGCCGCAAAGATAATACTTTTTGTGCGTCATGCGCATTTTTCACCCTAAAAACTTACAACAGGTAAACAAAAAGAGCAGGTCCGAAGACCTGCCCACTCTATTTTCCCTTAAAAACAAGCGTTATAATTGCGCGTGAATGCAAGGTTAAGCGATATCGATACTGCGCGATACTTTCACTTCCTCTTTCTTGATCTTCGGAAGGACAAGAGTCAGGACGCCGTCCTCCACCTTGGCCGTGATCGCATTCTTGTCAACATCCTCTGGCAGTGTATAGGCTTGCTGATAGTTGGTATAAGAGAACTCACGACGGAGATAATGCTCCTTCTTATCCTCTTCCTTGTGCTCAAACTTATTCTCGATGGCGAGGTTGAGGTTGCCTTCGTCGTTGATACTGATGCGGCAGAACTCTTTCTTCAGGCCGGGAGCAGCCACCTCCATGGTATAAGCTTTCTCGTCTTCCTTGACATTGACAGCTGGTGCCGTACGGGAAGTGGAAGGAACGAAATCTGAGTTGAAGAAATCATCGAATACGGTGGGGAACCAACTGTTCTTAAACATTACTGGTAACATAGTTTTAACCTCCTATTTTTTAATGGTTGAACTTTAATGGTTTGTTCGCCTTGAACTTGTCGCTCGCGGCGTTCACCTCTCTTTATGCAACAGCCGTGCCAAAGGCGCCATTGTCAGCTAAGTGGCTGATAATGAGGACAAAAAGTCCTCTTTGAAGACAAATTGTCAGCCAAGGAACGCAAAAAAGAAGGACATTTTTTTGGTCCGACCCATTCTTTTGTGTAACTTCGCACTCAAATCAAACATCTTGTGACCTTTTGAGCGTTCAACTCGACACCCCAATCACCTATCTTCCCGGCGTAGGGCCACAGCGGGCTCAAGTGCTGGAATCGGAACTCGGCATCACCACGTTCCGCCATTTGCTGTATTATTTCCCTTACAAGCACATCGATCGGACACGTCTCTATTACATCCACGAACTGACGGCCGATATGCCTTTCGTGCAAGTACGCGGAGAAATCCTGAGTTTCGAGGAGGAGGGGCATGGACGCAAACGCCATCTCATCGCCCATTTCACCGACGGACAGAGCATCATCGATCTCATCTGGTTCCAGGCCACTACGTTTAAATGGATCAGGAAGAACTACCAGGTGGGAAAGCTCTATATTGTGTTCGGCCGACCGAATGTCTTCAACGGACGGATGAACATCGCGCATCCCGACGTGGACCCGGCCGATGCCCTGCAATTAGGGTCCATGGGCATGCAGCCTTACTATAACACCAGCGACAAGATGAAGAAACGCGGCCTCAACAGCCGCAGTATAGAACGCTTCACCCGAACGCTCTTCGAGAAAATCGAGTCCGAAGGGACGGATATCCGCACCCATGACTACCTGCCTCCCTCACTTCGCCAGCAACTTGTGCTGGTGCCGTTGTGGCAATCGCTCCACGACCTCCACTTCCCCGACACGGCCGATGCGCTGCGCAAGGCCACCTATCGCCAGAAGTTCGAAGAACTGTTCTTCATCCAACTTGGCATCCTGCGGTTCACCCGCCAGCGCCAGCAACAGGTCCACGGGCATGTCTTTGCTCGCGTAGGCGATTTCTTCAACTCGTTCTTTCACCACCATCTGCCTTTTTCCCTGACCAATGCACAAAAACGTGTCATCCGGGAGATGCGTCATGACATGGGCAGCGGCAAGCAGATGAACCGCCTGTTGCAGGGGGATGTGGGTTCGGGCAAGACGCTGGTGGCCCTGATGACCATGCTCATCGCCCTCGACAACGGCTATCAGGCCTGCCTGATGGCGCCCACGGAAATTCTGGCTGAACAACATTACGACACCTTCCGCCAGATGCTCGGCGATATGCCGGTACGCGTGGAGCTGCTTACCGGGGCCGTCAAGGGGAAACGCCGGCGCGAACCGATCTTGGAAGGAACGCGCACGGGTGAGGTGCACATTCTCATCGGCACGCATGCCGTGCTCGAGGACAACGTGGAATTCCATCGCCTGGGACTGGCCGTCATCGATGAGCAGCATCGCTTCGGTGTAGCACAGCGTGCACGACTGTGGAGGAAAAACGAGATACCGCCTCATGTGCTCGTGATGACGGCAACACCCATTCCACGCACACTGGCCATGACGCTTTATGGCGACCTCGATGTAAGCATCATCGACGAACTGCCACCGGGACGCAAGCCCATCGAGACGCGCCATTTCTGGCAAGAACGCACTGAGAGTCTCTATCGGGGCATCCGCGCCGAGGTGCAGAAAGGCAGACAGGTGTACGTCGTTTATCCTCTTATCAAGGAAAGTGAGAAGATGGATATGCAGGACCTCGAAAATGGCTTCGAGGAACTCTGCCGCGCCTTTCCCGACTTGCAGATTTCCAAGATTCATGGCAAGATGCGCCCTGCCGAAAAAGATGCTGAGATGGAACGCTTCGTACACGGTGAGACGCAGATTCTCGTGGCAACGACGGTGATTGAGGTTGGCGTCAATGTGCCCAATGCCTCGGTGATGGTGATTCAGAATGCCGAACGCTTCGGACTGGCACAACTCCACCAGCTACGCGGTCGCGTCGGACGCGGCGCCGACCAGAGTTACTGCATCCTCGTCACTAAATACAATCTGGCACAGGATACGCGCAAACGCATCGACATCATGTGCGACACCAATGATGGCTTCGAAATCGCCGAAGCCGACCTTAAGTTCCGTGGGCCCGGTGACCTCGAAGGCACGCAGCAGAGTGGTATGGCCTTCGACCTCCACATCGCCAATATCGCACGCGACGGACAGCTCGTGCAACTGGCTCGCGACACGGCAAACCGCATCCTCGACGAAGACCCGACGCAAAGCCTCCCCGAATATGCGGCTATGTGGACGCATCTGCGCGAACTCAACCAGAATGACATCGACTGGAGTAACATCAGTTGAGACTGGCTGCGGCTCTCTTTCGCAGAATCCCTCCAACAATGATCATATGAGGTATTGCAGGCCTCATCATTTTTGATGATTTTTGCCCTTCAATTAGGTATTCTTTGCCCGATTCAAGTCAAAGACTTGGCCGTCGGGACAGAATGTTGTATCTTTGCGCAAAAACCGAGACACCAAGCGTATGAAGTTATCCGAACTCAAGACAGGGCATCGTGGCATCATCGTCAAAGTAACGGGGCACGGAGGTTTCCGCAAACGGATCATGGAAATGGGGTTCATCAAGGGGCAGGAAGTGGAAGTGCTCCTCAACGCCCCGCTTCAAGACCCCGTCAAATACAAACTGATGGGATACGAAGTGAGCCTTCGCCACGATGAAGCGGACTTGATCGATGTGGTAGGGATGCAGGAAGCGGCCCAGATGGATAAAGGGAACGAACAGCACGAACCGCTCACCTTGGAGCACGAGGATGAGGAGCTCCTGCGTGCCGTAGCCCAACGCAAACATCGCACGATTAACATCGCCCTCATCGGCAACCCCAACTGCGGCAAGACATCGCTGTTTAACTTCGCCAGCGGTGCTCATGCTCGCGTGGGCAACTATTCAGGGGTCACCGTAGATGCTACTGTCGCCACCGCCAAATGTGGTGATTACACGCTGAACCTCACCGACCTCCCCGGTACCTATTCCCTCTCGTGTTATTCGCCCGAAGAACTTTATGTGCGACAGCATCTCGAAGACGAACACCCGGATATCATCATCAATGTCATCGACAGTTCCAATCTCGAACGTAACCTCTATCTCACCACCCAACTGGTGGATATGAACCTGCGTATGGTATGTGCGCTGAATATGTTCGACGAATTCGAGCGCCGCGGCGACCAGGTCGACCTGAACACGCTCCAGACCTTGTTCGGCGTACCCATGGTACCTACGTCTTTCAAGAGCGGAAGGGGATTGGAGGACCTGCTGCAAGCGGTCATCGAAGTCTATGAAGACCGCAATAGCGTCACACGACATGTGCACATCAACTATGGCCATGAGATAGAAGACGGTATCGGTCATATTCAGCGGTACCTAAAGGCCGACGAACATATCACCACACATTTCTCTACACGTTATCTGGCCATCAAACTTCTGGAGAACGACACTCAAGCGACCGCTTACGTCAACAATCACATCATTGGCGACAACCGACCGGAGGACCAGAAGCAACTGATGGCTGCCCGCGACTATGCCGCCGCACGTGTCAAGGAAGAAATGGACGTTGATGCCGAGACGGCCATCATGGATGCCAAATACGGTTTCATCCACGGAGCACTGGCCGAGGCCGAATTCATCACGGGAACCAAGAAGGACACCTACCATACGACCCATCGCATCGACAACCTCTTGTCGCATAAAGTCTGGGGCTTCCCTATCTTCTTCCTTATTCTCTACGTGATGTTCCAGACGACTTTTTCGCTCGGACAGTATCCGATGGACTGGATTGAAGCCGGGGTCGCCTGGCTGGGCGAGTGGATAGGGGCCAGCATGAGCGAAGGCCCCCTGCGCTCGATGCTCGTCGACGGTGTCATCGGCGGCGTGGGATCGGTCATCGTTTTCTTACCGCAGATCCTCATTCTCTATGGCTTCATCTCTTTCATGGAGGATTCCGGCTATATGGCACGTGCCGCTTTTATCATGGATAAGCTCATGCACCGCATGGGGCTTCACGGCAAGTCCTTCATTCCGTTGGTGATGGGCTTTGGCTGTAACGTGCCTGCTGTCATGGCTACCCGCACGATAGAGAGCCGCCGCTCGCGCCTGATCACCATGATGATCCTGCCCTTCATGTCGTGCTCGGCGCGTCTGCCTATTTATATTATGGTCGTCGGCACTTTCTTTGCGGCTCAATGGCGGTCAACGGTGCTGGTGTCACTCTACGCCGTAGGCATTCTCATGGCTGTGATTGTCTCACGCATCTTTTCGTCGTTCATCATCAAGGGCGAGGACACGCCTTTTGTCATGGAACTGCCTCCTTACCGCTGGCCCACAGCCAAAGCCATTGGTCGTCACACTTGGGAGAAAGGCAAGGAATATCTTAAGAAGATGGGTGGCATCATCCTCGTAGCCAGCATCATCGTATGGGCTTTGAGTTATTTCGGAAGCACCTCGGAGAGTGCCATCACTGAAGCGGAGTCGATGGAGCAGAGCTACATCGGACGCATGGGACAGAGCATCGAACCGCTCTTTGCCCCACAGGGCTTCAACTGGAAACTGGACGTCAGTCTCATCGCCGGCGTCGGTGCCAAGGAAATCGTGGCCTCCACGATGGGCGTTCTCTATTCCGGCGACGACTCGTTCGGCGACGACGAATCCTTCAGCACCGATACCGACAAATACATACGTCTCCACGCCCAAATGGCTTCCGACGGCATCACACCGCTCATCTCCTATGCCTACCTCCTTTTCATCCTCCTCTACTTCCCCTGCCTGGCGACCATCGTTGCCATCAAGAATGAGACGGGTTCATGGCGATGGGCCATCACCGCAGCCCTCTACACCACGGCCGTCGCCTGGCTTGTATCCGCTGCCGTCGTGCAAATCGGCAACTTATTATAAATGAAAAATGAAAGAGTGAAAAATGAAAAATTCAGGGATCTCTTGCGGCTCTGATAGTTCACTCTTTCACTTTCTAAGGTAACTTTTATTTTTCACTTTTCACTCCTTCACTTTTCACTTAAATTGTGCTTCAATACATCCTCGTCGCCCTCATCCTCATCGCCTGCCTCGCCTACACCTTTTGGCGGCTATGGCTACGCTTCACCACGAAGCGTGGTGAAGACGTGCGTTGTGCGGGGTGCCCGTTAGCACAGACCTGCGACCATCAACACAAAGCAGCCACCCCCGACTGTTGCGGAGGTGGCCCATGTGATGGTTGTCATTAAAGAATGACTTCTTGCTCTTAACTTTGTTTTGCCATGAGGGCTTCCATGATCTTGGCTTCGATTTCGTCGGCCAATTCCGGATTGTCGCCCAACAGTTTCTTTACGGCATCGCGACCCTGACCGATTTTCGATTCATTGTAGCTGAACCATGAGCCGGACTTCTTGATGACGCCGTGCTCCACGCCCAGATCGACAAGTTCACCCAGACGGCTGATGCCTTCGCCGAAACTGATTTCAAACTCTGCCTTGCGGAAAGGAGGTGCCACTTTGTTCTTCACCACTTTCACGCGCACCTGATTGCCGATGGCTTCATCACCGTCCTTGAGGGTCGTGACCTTGCGGATGTCCAGACGTACGCTGGAATAGAATTTCAGCGCGTTACCGCCTGTTGTCGTCTCGGGATTACCGAACATCACACCGATTTTCTCGCGCAACTGGTTGATGAAGATGCAGCAGGTCTTGGTCTTCGAGATGGTGGCTGTGAGCTTGCGCAGTGCCTGACTCATCAGTCGGGCCTGCAGTCCCACTTTGTTGTCGCCCATATCACCGTCGATCTCGGCCTTCGGCGTCAGTGCAGCCACAGAGTCGATGACCACAAGGTCCACAGCCGACGAGCTGATCAGCTGATCGGCAATCGCCAAAGCCTGCTCGCCGTTATCGGGCTGCGAGATCCACAGTTCATCGAGATTCACACCCAGCTTCTTGGCGTAGGTGGGATCAAAGGCATGCTCGGCATCGATGAAAGCAGCGATGCCGCCGGCTTTCTGTGCCTCGGCGATGGCGTGAATCGTGAGGGTCGTCTTACCGGACGACTCCGGGCCATAGATTTCAATGATTCTTCCGCGGGGATAACCGCCTACGCCAAGCGCAGCATTCAAGCCGATGCTACCCGTAGGGATCACCTCCACTTTCTCGGCGGCCTGACCGCCAAGGCGCATAATACTGCCCCGGCCAAAGTCCTTTTCAATCTTTGCCGTGGCCATCTGCAACGCCTGCAAACGTGCAGCGCGTTCATCTTGTGAGATTTCTTGTTTTGCCATGAATATTATATGTTATTTCTAAGCGTCTACAGTTCCAGGTCGCCGTCATGAATCTCATGCCAGGGCAGACCTTGCTTGTTCAGTTGTTCCATGAAGGGGTCGGGATCAAATTCCTCTACGTTGTGCACGCCGGGCTTCACCCACTTGCCGGTGAGGAACATCATGGCACCGATCATGGCGGGAACACCTGTGGTGTACGATACGCCTTGCATGCCTGTCTCTTCGTAGGCCGCGCGATGCGAGCAGTTGTTATACACATAATAGGTGTGTTCCTTGCCATCCTTGCCGATGCCGCGGATTCGGCAACCGATGCTCGTCTGGCCTTCGTAGTTCTCCCCGAGGTCTTGCGGATTGGGCAAAACGGCCTTGAGGAACTGCAACGGTACGATCTTCACCTTGGCTGTACCTGTGCCGTCGGCTAACGGAGCTTCGTACTCGATTTCATCGATACGACTCATGCCGATATTCTGGATCACCTCCAGGTGCTTCAGGTACTGCTGGCCGAAGGTCATCCAGAAACGGGCGCGCTTGATGGTCGGATAGTTGATGACCAGGCTCTCGATCTCTTCGTGGTGCAGGAGATAACTGTCGCGCGGACCGATTTCTGGGTAAGTCAGGTCTTTATGAATCTCCAGCGGCTCGGTCTCCACCCATTGTCCGTTCTCCCAGTACAAACCTTTCTGCGTGATTTCGCGGATATTGATTTCGGGATTGAAATTGGTGGCGAAAGCCTTGTGGTGGTCGCCGGCATTGCAGTCTACAATATCGAGATAGTGTATCTCCGAGAAATGATGCTTGGCGGCATAAGCCGTATAGATGGATGTCACGCCGGGGTCGAAGCCGCAACCGAGGATGGCGGTCAAACCGGCCTGCTCGAAACGCTCTCTGTAGGCCCATTGCCATGAATACTCGAAATGGGCTTCGTCCTTGGGCTCGTAGTTGGCGGTATCGAGATAATTGCATCCCGTCTGCAGACAAGCCTCCATGATGGTCAGGTCCTGGTAGGGCAGCGCCAGGTTCACCACGATATCGGGCTGATAGGATTTCAGCAACGCAACGAGTTGGGGCACTTCGTCGGCGTCGACCTGCGCCGTTCGGATCCCTTTATAGCCTGTCGCCTTCTCCACGGCAGCAGCCAGACGGTCGCATTTGGCCTTCGTGCGCGAGGCAATCATGATCTCTGTGAACACTTCAGGATTCTGCGCAATCTTATGCGCGGCCACCGTGGCAACGCCCCCGGCGCCGATAATAAGGACTTTTCCCATAGTACTGTTACACTCTTTTTAGGGTCAATGTATATGCTTTGCGGTGCGAAGATAGGAAAAAGCTACGCTATCACCAAAAAATGCAAGGTTTTTTATCAAAACTTTCGCTTTCAAAGGACGATTTCACCGCCTCTGCATCGCTGAAGACATCTTTGAAGAAAGTTTAATTCGTGCGAAGAAAGTGAAAAAGGATTGTGCGCACGCGAGAAAACACGTACTTTTGCAAACGTGTTCAGCACCTTGCTATCTCTCATCTTGACGACGGCATCCGCGGCCATGCCCGGCGATTCCCTCCTGCACATCTCCGATTCGATGCGCACCAATTCGATGCGCACCTATTCAGCGTCCACCTATTCAACGTCCACCAATTCAACGCCCACCTATTCAACGCCCACCAATTCAACGCCCACCTATTCAGCGTCCACCTATTCAACGTCCACCTATTCAACGCCCACCTATTCAGCGTCCACCTATTCAGCGTCCACGGATTCAATGCGCACCGATACGCTACGCGAAGTCACCGTGCGACCGCTCAAGACCTACCATCTCAACGAGATGCCACTCACGGGCATCAAGAACGACATCAAAGCCCCCGTCTCCCTTGGCACGGTCCTTGAAAAGCTGTCCCCTGGCATCAAAGACAAAATCCTGCATCCCTTTGCCATTCAGCAACGTAAGAAAGAGCGCCGCCGCAAACGTGCCCTCAAAAACCTTGACCAATACGACCTCATCAAGACCGACGAAGACCTCCTCCGCGAAGCCTACGAAAAACAAATGAACGCTTCCTCCAACCCTTAACCCGCCCTCTCGGGGCAATCAACCATCCCCTCATCCCCGCAGCGTTGGGTCGTGTGGGGAGCGGTTCGTCCGCTCCCATCTCTCCCTCTCTCCCTAAAAAGGTATCGTAGCCCCCTCGGGGGCCGAATGGGGGGCCGCCCCTATCCCCTCGGGGGCCGCCCCTATCCCCCATTTCAATTAATCACCCTGTCCCCGCACTGCTTCCCCAATTCTTTCTGCACCTCCTTCATCTCCTGATAGCGTTTCATCAGATCCATGAAACGGTTTTTGTCAGCCAGGACTTCAGGGGATCGCATCTCCTGCATCATCGAACGCAACGAATCGTCCACGATGGCCAGTTTATAGTCGGCCATCAGGTGTGGCAGCAACTCCACGAGGCGTTCCTCCTCGGGTTTCACGGTAATCCCTTTGCTATGAATTTTGCTCAGCGCTTCCGGTTCATGTCCCAGTTCGTTAGCCAGGTTTGCCACGGCGAGATCTGGATGATTTTCGAAATAGCGGTCCGAGCGGAAGCCTTCTTCCTTGAAATGTTGAAGGGCTTCTGTCAGGATCTGCCGGTGCAACGGACTGCGGAACTGTATCTCATCGGCATCCAACGAATATTGGATATATTCCACCACGGTCAGCGGACGTTCCTCTCCCGTCTCCTCGTCTTCCACATCGCACATCACCTTCTCACCATGACGTACGATCATCTGCACGAGCAGCGCCTCGGTCTGCAGGAACAGCAGGTCGTTCTTCGTCGCTGCCAGACGGTTCTCCCCCCCTTGGCCGTTACGGGCCTTAGCGATTTCCTCGGCCGTCAGTGCCTCGGGGATCGGTTCATCGCCCAACAGGTCGCCACCCTTAGGCGCTTGTTCACTCCCTTCCGCCCACGGCTCACCCGACTCGTCACCGGCTGCTGACGGACGTTGAAGCGCGGCTACGCCGCCCTCACCTCCTTGTGCCTGCCGCTCGCCGGCCTGTTTCTCACGTTCTTTCTGTTTCCGCCATTCCTCGCGCTGCTGTCTGCGCACCTTTCCCACAGCACTTGTGATCAGGCGCTCATCCATGTCCAATGTACGTGCCGTCTCCTTGATATAAAAGGAACGCGTGATGTCGTCGGGAATTACCGACAGGCTCTGCACGATGTTATTCACCAGGCGCGACAATTTGATAGGATCGTTCTGAGCCTCCTGCAGAAGCAGATCGGTCTTGAAATGGATGAAATCGACCTGATGGTCGCGCAAGTATTCCTGGTATTCGGTGGCGGTATGTTTGCGTGCAAAGCTATCGGGATCGTCGCCGTCGGGCAACAGCAACAGCTTCACATTCATACCCTCGGCCAACAGCAGGTCTATACCGCGCTGCGAGGCCTTGATACCGGCGGCATCACCGTCATAGATGACCACGATGTTCTCGGTGAAGCGGTGGATGGAACGGATTTGTGCCTCCGTCAGGGCCGTTCCGCTCGAAGCCACTACGTTCTCCACACCTTGCTGATGCATCGCCATCACATCGGTGTAGCCTTCCACCAGATAGCACAACTCGCTCTTCACGATGGCTTGCTTGGCGAGGTAGAGTCCGTAGAGTTCGCGTTTCTTGGAGTAGATCACCGACTCGGGCGAGTTCTGGTATTTCACTTGCACGCCCTTGGTGCGGGAGTCCAGCACACGACCGCCAAAACCTACCACTTTCCCCGATACGGTATGGATCGGAAAGATGACGCGGTTGCGGAAGCGGTCATAAGTCTTGCCGTCTTCACGTTGGATGCACAAACCCGTTTTCAGCAGGAAGCTCTCGTTGTAACCTGCGGCCTTGCCGGCCTTCCACTGCGCATCGTATTTGTCCGGACAGAAACCGACCTGGAACTTCTTGATGATATCATCGCGAAAACCGCGCTGACGGAAATAAGCCAAACCCACGGCACGACCGTCCACGGTGTCGTTCATCTGCGTCTGAAACCATTCATTGGCCCATTCGTTGACGGCAAACATACTCTCCCGCTCGCTCTGCTCGGCTTTCTCTTCATCAGTCTGCTCACGCTCCTGGATCTCGATATGGTATTTTTTTGCCAGATAACGCAACGCCTCCGGATAGGTCAGTTGCTCATGCTCCATGATGAAGTGGACCGGCGTACCTCCCTTGCCGCAGGCAAAACACTTGCAGATATTCTTCGACGGCGAAACCATGAACGATGGTGTACGGTCGTCATGGAACGGACACAGGCCCTTCAAGTTCGCGCCCGCGCGCTTCAAGGTCACAAAGTCCGAGACGACATCCACGATGTTCGCCGCATCCAATATCTTATCTACTGTTATTCTGTCGATCATGGTGGGTAAGGGGGGAAGGGGAGAAAGTGGGAAAGGGAGAAAGGGAGCGGCTGGTCCTGGCCCTGGCCACGGTCACGGTTCTGGTCACGGCCACGGTCCTGGTCCTGGCCACGGTCCCGGCGACGGTCCTGGCCACGGCCCCCATTCAGCCCCCGAGGGGGCTACAATACTTTTTGGGGTAAAAAAATATTTTTTAACAAAATCTGCCTACATACTACATAAACGCTTCATCCGCCATAGCATCTATAGTTTCTATAGCTTCGTCTCTATAGCTTCTATAGTCTCTATAGCACAAGTGAAGAGTAAAAGGTTTTGTGGCCCCCTACTTCACCGCTTCACCCTGCCCGTCTTCAGTCACGTAGAACAGCGGGGCTGGATTCTTCTGCTCCTGCTCGTAATAATGCAAACCGCTGTCGTTGGTGCGCGGGAACCACTCGCAGAGCAGATTGATCATTTCAGCGGCAGCCCAGATGACAGGGCCGTAGCCATGAGCTGCAGCCGACGACACGGGGCGATAGTAGTAGAAAGCCGGGTCGAAGGCCATTCCCGTACCGACGCACGTGCCTGCCACCTTTCCTTCTTCGGTGATCTTCGTCGAGATGGCGTGCCAAGCCAGTTGCGCCACACCGCCATAAGTGATCCCTTCAATCCAT
>JAILCU010000117.1 GCA_024690405.1 Bacteroidales bacterium | reverse complement strand
AGAATGTACGGTTGTCCCAGGTGATGAGGTCGCCCAGCGCTAAAGTCTCATCGCTGAGTTTGTAACCGAATTGGCTGAAAATCTCCCCGGCGATCATGAAGGCCATGGACGTGATATTGCCCCGTATCATTTCGAGGTCGGCGCGTTCCTGGGCTGTCGGAGGTTCGCCCGCTCCTTTGTCTGCGAGAGACTGCTTCATGTTCACCATCGTCATGACTGTCCTGTGCCGAAATAGCAGTGAGAACACATCATCATTCAAGAACCTCTCCCGTTCCTCCCGGCTTAGCCCCTCGGCGTGGTAGCCTTTCAGTATGGCGAAGAGATGGCGGTCTATATCATGCCCGCTCATAGGCTCGGCGGGGTTCGCCGTCAATGCGTCAAGGAAGTCTTTGATAGCTGGTCTCATCGTTCTCCCTCCTATGCTTTAATCGTTGGCAAGCTGTCAATGGCCTTGCGCTTCAAATCATCGACGGCGCGGACATAGACCTCAGTATGTCTTAAGCTGCTATGACCTAAGAGGCTTGACACTACTTTGATATTTGCACCATTGGTAAGGGCTAACGTGGCGAAGCTATGACGGCCGCAGTGCCAAGTGATATGTTTCTCTATGCCCGCTTTCTTCGTCCATCGCCGCAGCGCCTTCAAACACATCGTATCGCTCGGAAGATGGAAGATGAAATCGTCTGCAGCCCCTTTGGGCTTTCGCCCTATCAATGACAACAGCGTTTCATTAAGCGGTATCACTACGCCGCTTGCCTTGCTGTGTCCCTCGGTCTTATGCTGCCGGAAGACAAGTATCTTGTTGCTGTAGTCCACATCGCTATATTTCAGTCTCACGATGTCACACCGTCTTATCCCGCTGAGACAAGTCATTGCGAACGCCCTTCTTATTTCTGCACTTTCCCCGGGATAATGGGTGTCGAAGAGTTGCTGCAGCTCCTTTGCGCTGAGAATGTCCTTTGCGAGGATGTCACCCGCCGAAGGAGCCTTCACGCCTTCACAAGGATTCCTTTGCAGCTCTCCCTTTTCTACGGCATAGTTCAGAATGCGCTTGAATCGATTGAAATAGGACTCGATGCCCTGCCCTGAATGATAGTGGGTCAAATATTCAAGGTACTGTTCCATCATGTCCTTGTTCAAGTGCTTTGCTTCTATGTGGTCAGCAAAAAGCGGGTAGTCTTCACGAAGGAAATCACGAAAGCTTTTCAAAGCACATCGAAGCACTTTCTTGTCAATGACCATTGATTGTTCTATACAAGTGGCGAAGAAGTCCAAAAGGTTCGTCTTTCCCCGCTTCTTTAGCCTGAATCCTTCTTGATCATTGATAAGTTCCTGTTCGCGTTCAAATCGTATAGCCTCAGCCTTCGCAAGCACCTCGTCATTGTGCCGTCGGTCTAACGGTGTTCGCGGCGAGGCGACCAAATATAACGGTAGCTTTCCTTTTCGTCTGAGATGAGTCACCTTTATTTTCGGTGTCCCCTTCATCCGGCCGCTTTCATATAGCACGGGGTCGCCGTATTCATCGGTGACGGGTTCGCGCTTACTGCCTAAGTAGTATTCGAGATAAAGCCCTATTTGGCCGTCAGACATCGGCCGTTGTTCAAGCTTCGGGTTTTGCTTTCGCTTTTGCTGTAGCTTTGCCATATCGACTATATTTTGGTTTTGCGAGGGCAAAGATAAACAAAAATCGGCAAGGTGTACTTTTCAAGGTGTACTAAAAGTGTACTTTTTAACCAAAAATAAGATAAATGACGGAAAACAACAATTTGAGACAATCTCATAACTGCCTCATTTTCATTTCTTTTATCTTCCGTTGTTTTCTTTTGAAAACCTCGAAGAAGTGCCCGGAACGGGAATCGAACCCGTACGGCCATCACTGGCCAAGGGATTTTAAGTCCCTCGTGTCTACCAATTCCACCATCTGGGCTTCGGAATCGTGGGTGCAAAGGTACGAAGAAAAGTATAAAAGAGAAAGTAAAAAGGCAAAAAAAGCGGGTCTGGTGCAGAAGTTTTTAAGGAGGAAGGTGCTTTTTGATGTTTTTTGTGGCCGATGTCGCAGGTTGTTAGTGAGAAAAAGAGTTGTTTCGGCGGCGGTTTGTGATTTTCTTTGTATCTTTGCAGCGTAGTGGGCAGCGGTGGAAGATCTTCGCGGACAACGGGGATAAAGCAGCCGCAAGGCCCTCATTGTAAGTTCTGGCCGCGCCGAACGGGATGTCTCAAGAGAGCACACATCTAGGCGAGGCTAAGATGGCTGAGCGTAAAGAGCATTGGTTATGCGGATTCTACTTGTTAACACTTCAGAACAGGGTGGTGGAGCGGCGGTTGCCGCTTCACGCTTGGCTGATGCTTTGAATCGGAATGGATTAGAGGCACGGCTTTTGGTGCGTGACAAGCAGAGTAATAAGGACACTACGATGGTGTTGGCGCAACGTTTGCGCTTGCGTTTGAGTTTCCTTTGGGAACGTTTGTGTATTTGGTTGGCAAATGGTTTTTCGCGCAAGGGCTTGTGGGCTGTTGACATTGCCAACGCAGGTGCTGACATCACTCGTCTGCCGGCATTCCGCGCAGCAGATGTCATTCATTTGCATTGGGTGAATCAAGGCCTGCTGTCTATGGACCAATTGGCGCGTATCTTCAATAGCGGAAAACCCGTGGTTTGGACCATGCACGATTTGTGGCCAATAGCGGGTATTTGCCATCATATGCTCGATTGTTCGCAGTTTCAGGAGCATTGCTCTTTTTGTCCCCAATTGCGATACCCTGGTGCTCACGACTTGTCGTGGAAGGTTTTCGGGCAGAAGCAGCGTGTCTACTCATCAGCACCGCTCACCTTTGTCGGCGTGAGTCATTGGGAGGCTGACATGGCCCGTCGCAGTGCTTTGGCGCGCGGCCATAGTGTCGTTGTAATTCCGAATGCCATCCCGGTAGAGCAGTTCCATCGTCAGGACCGTGTCCAGGCGCGAGCCGCTTTGGGCTTGCCGGAGAATGCACGTGTAGTGGTCTTCGGTGCCGCCCGCCTTGACCAACCAATGAAGGGCATCAATCGCTTGTTCGAGGCGCTTGGGCATCTCTTAGGCAGTGAAATCGATACGCCAGAAAAACCGTTGCATCTACTCTTGTTTGGTGGTTGCAAGGACAGCCAGTTGTGGCAGCGGATCCCGTGTGCCTACACTTATGCCGGCATCGTTAGTGGAGCAGACGTGCAGAGTCGTATTTATTCAGCGGCGGATGTTGTCGTGAGTGCTTCCGACCGCGAGAGTTTTGGACTAACGCTGGCTGAGGCTATGGCTTGCGGTTGTACGCCAGTCAGTTTCGATTGCGGCGGTCAGACCGATATCATCGAGCACGGTCGCAATGGTTACCTGGCTCATTATCCCGATGTGAACGACCTGGCAGTTGGCATCCGTTGGGCATTGGAGAATCCTGTGGAGGCCAATACCCTGCGCCAAAGCATCGTTTCGCGTTTCTCGGCAGATGTAGTCGCTCAACAGTATATTCGTCTTTATGGGCAACTGTGCGTTGCTGCTCAACCTGATAGTAGAAATGATTAAATTCACGATAGCCACCGTCACTTACAACGCAGGAGCCACCATCCGGAGAACTTTGGATAGTGTGGCTGCGCAAACGTATAATGCCGTGGAACATCTGATTATTGACGGTTGTTCTACGGATAGGACGATGGCGGAGATTCATCATTACGTTGAACACAACACAGATGTGCAGCATCCGCACCATATTGTGCTGGTTCGTGAACCGGACAACGGTTTGTACGATGCGATGAATAAGGCACTCTTGCAATGCAAGGGGGATTATATCGTGTTCTTGAATGCGGGAGATAAGTTTCACACGGATACGCAGTTGGCTGAAATTGCGGCTCAAATCGCGACTTACAACTCTTCGCGCCTGCCGGCGGTCGTCTATGGTGAAACGGATTTGGTGGACGAAGCGGGGCAGTTCCTGCGTCACCGTCGTCTCGAGGCACCGGAGCGCCTGACGTCAAAGAGTTTCCTCAGTGGAATGCTTGTTTGCCATCAGAGTTTTTATGTGCGTACGGATATCGCGCGCGCGAACCTCTATAATTTAAAGTATCGTTACTCGGCCGACTATGATTGGTGTATACGCATCCTCAAAGTGGCCGAGAGGCGCGGAATAGTTATTCATAACACGCATCTCATCCTTACTGACTACCTCTCTGAAGGACTGACGACACGCAATCACCAGCGTTCGCTCAAGGAGCGGCTGCGTCTGATGGCTGTACATTATGGGTGGCTGAGGGCATTGGCCATGCATGCTTGGTTTGTTGTCAGGGCGGTAGTGAAGAAATAGGACCTCGCGTGGAGTTAAACATAGAGACAATGGAATAATGAACAGTGAAGTGCGGTCAATGTGGGGGCTCAAAAGATACAACGCCGATTATTGGCGGTTAAGTATGACACTGCTTGAAAGGTAATTGCCGGAAGCCAATGGAGTCCTCAACTATAGATTATCGTTCAATCGTAAATCATTCGTTTTTCGATATAGAGATATTAAACAAAAATTATGTCAAACATTCAACATCCTGATTCGTCCTTTGCAGGACTCATCCGACGCTATGTCAATGCGAGCGTCCTTCTGATTATTGCAACAGTGCTGGCTTTGTTTTTTGCCAATCTGCCAGCCACACGTGACCTTTATGCCTGGCTTTGGGAACAACCCGTTTCGTTGAGCATCGGCGGCTTCAATGTGTTCAGCCACGGCGGGCACACATTGACGCTGATGGACTTCATCAACGATTTCCTGATGTTCTTCTTCTTCCTGAGTGTAGGACTGGAAATCAAGCGCGAGGTCTTGTGTGGTGAACTGAGCAGCCGGCAGAAAGCGCTGCTGCCGGTCATAGGTGCCTGTGGTGGTATGCTCGTGCCTGTGATTGTCTTTTTCTGCGTGTGTTATGGCCATCCCCTGATGGAGCGTGGCTGTGCCATTCCGATGGCAACCGACATTGCTTTCTCGCTCGGCGTGCTTTCGATGTTCGGCAAGCGTGTGCCACTGGGCTTGAAAATCTTCCTGGCAGCCTTGGCCGTGGCAGACGACCTCGGAGGTATCATCGTTATCGCCTTGTTTTACAGTCAGGGCTTGTCATGGCCTCACCTCATCGGCGCCGCTATCATTGTAGCAATTCTGCTTATCGGTAATAAGAAGGAAGTCAGGGCCAAGGCGTTCTATATGAGTTTTGGCCTTGTGCTGTGGTATATGGTGATGAATTCAGGTATTCACGCCACGATTGCCGGTGTGGTCCTGGCTTTCTGTATTCCTGCCAATCTCACGCGTGGAACGCGTTATTACATGGAATATATTCGCGAGTACTTGAAGGAATACCCCGATATTGAATTCAGCGAGGCCGACCGCAAGAAAGCGATGGTCGTGAGTAAGGACGATATTCAGTTGCTTCGTCGGATCGAGACGGCTGCTGATAAACTCATCTCCCCTCTGCAAGATATTGAGGACCAACTGGCAATGCCCATCAACTACGTCGTGATTCCTCTCTTCGCGTTCGCCAATGCGGGCGTGAATTTCGAGGGAATGTCCATTATGAGCCTGTTCCACGGAGTGGCTCTCGGTGTGTTCCTTGGTCTGCTCATCGGCAAGTTCTTGGGCGTGCTCAGTTTCTCCTGGCTCAGCATCAAGTTGGGTTGGTGCCAGATGCCTGTCGGTGGCAATTGGCGTTCGTTTGCCAGTGTCTGTATGGTCTGCGGTATCGGTTTCACCGTATCAATGTTTATAGCGGCGCTGAGTTATCCAACCCATTTGGGCGCTGAGGCTGCCGAAATGCTTAATGAGGCTAAACTCGGCATCCTCTGTGGTACGCTGGCTTCGGCTCTTGTGGGTGCCCTGATGCTCAATCACACGCTGCCGAAGGATGCGACACAAGTCGCTTAGCGCCTGAAAGATTCTGCATACAAACAAAGAACTCCTGCACAGATGAAAGTGTGCAGGAGTTCTTTGTTTGGGGGAGCAATGAAAAGCGCAATGAAAAGCGGTTCGGGCGTTTCAATTATTTGTGAATCCCGTTTCGGTGCAAGCGGCTCTTGTGTTCACCGGGGATATCAATTGCCGAAAGTGATGTGTTCTGCCTCTACAGCCTGCCCAAGGAAGAGTGTGGCTGCGGGGGAGAAGTTGCTGCTTTGCTCGGTGGTAAGGAAGCGGGCAGAGGCACCTCGTGAGACGCGGGCGGCGAGGTCGCTGTGACGGCTGAAATAGTCGTGCAGACTGCGGGCGACATATTCGCCTTGTGAGATGAGTTGGATGTGCCTGGGCGTGTACGCGCGTATCTTATGATAAAGGAGGGGGAAATGCGTGCAGCCAAGGATGATGGTGTCGATAAGCGGGTCGTGATCGAGTAAATGCTTGATATCCCGCTGGACGAAATAATCTGCCCCCGGACTGTCGAACTCATAGTTTTCTACGAGAGGCACCCACATCGGACAGGCTTGTCCGGTCACGGAAATATCAGGGTGCAATTTGGCCATCTCAAGTTCGTAGGTTTGGCTGGCAATGGTTCCTTGCGTTGCGACTATGCCTACGTGCCGTGAATGGGTGAGTTCGCCGACAGCCTCTACGGTGGGGCGGATTACGCCCAAGACGCGGCGTGAGGGCAGGCCGTCGGGTTGTGCGTCGGTGGGCGGAAAGAGTTGGGGGAGGTCGTGCTGCTGAATCGTACGCAGGGCTTTGGCTGAGGCGGTGTTGCAGGCCAGAATCACCAGCGGACAGCCCATCTCAAAAAGGCGGCGTACGGCTTCGGACGTAAATTCGTACACACGCTCGAAACTGCGCGGACCATAGGGAGCACGGGCATTATCGCCTAAATACAGATAATCGTATTCAGGCATCAACTGGCGGATTTCACGCAAGACGGTGAGACCACCATAACCGCTGTCAAAAACTCCGATGGGCGACATACAAGGAGAGGGCTGCGCCGATGGTTGCTGCTATTTATTGGGTAACTATGGCCAGGACGGTCTCGGTGACGTCAATGCCGACTTGCGGATGGATGAAGGGTACTGCATTGCCGTCGGTATTGAGCACGAAGATAAGTCCTTGCTTGGCAGCGACTTCGTGTATGGCTGCGTTCAGCCGGTCTGCTACGGGCTGCTGAAGTTTCTTCTCGGCATCGGCAAGCAGGCGCTGTGCTTCTTTGCGGAAATTGATGCTCTTGTCCATCAGCTCCTGCAGTTCGGCCTGGCGCTTCTGCATAATGCTTTTGGGGAAGTCTTTCTGGCCTTGAAGAAATTCGGAGAACTTACGCTGGAACTCATCCTCAGCGCGAGTGGCTTCGGCGTCATATTGTGCCTTGAGGGCTGCGAAGTCTTCCTTGGCTTTCTGGTAGTCGGGCATCTGTTCGAAGACCTGGCTGTAACTGAGGTAGCCAAATTGTGGAATGGCGACCGATGATGCGGCTGCCGTAGTCGTATCGGCTGTCGTCGCGGGCTGGACGTCGGTCTGCTCTTGGGCCTGCAGGTTGGCTGTCAACCCCAGGCCGACAGGAAGAATGAGGAGGATCGAGAGGAATAAGCGTTTCATTTGAGGGATGATTAGTGGATTCTGTGGTTGGAGTAAAGGGTAGGAGCGGTCAGGCTGTGCAGGCCGTAACTTTCCCGATGATGGCAAATGTACTCTTGAAAGAGTGCTATAAGATAATGGCAAGTGTGCCATAAATGAACGGATTAACGCATAACCGCTTTTGTGCATAGCAGTTGATACGTTAATCCGTCAATGGGTGGTGAGGCTTAGATTCCGAGAGCTTTTTTCAACTCGGGAGTGATGTCCGTGCTGAGTTTGGTGCTGATGTAAGGGATGCCAGCTGTCACGTCCATGATGTAGACATAGCCGCCTTCGTCGCCAATCTTCTTGACAGCAGTAGTGACTTTGTCAGAGATAGCCTGGAGTTTCTCGGCACGAGCTTTCTCAAATGCTTCCTGATTGTCCTGTGCACTCTGTTGCATACGCTGGTAGAGGTCCTGGAGTTCAGCCTGGCGGCGCTGACGAACGTTGTCAAGGAGGTTGGCTTGTTCTTTCTCAAACTCCTCGCTCTTCTTCTGGAGCTCGTCTTGCATGCGCTTGAGGTCGTCCTGATATTGTGTGGCAAGGGTTTGCATCTCGTTTTGAGCAGCTGTGTACTCGGGAAGGAGTTGTACGACTTCGGCAGAGTTGAAGTGACCGAATTTCTGAGCCATCATGCTCATAGGGGCGAGCAGAAGGGCAATGATGAGGATTTTTTTCATTGTTACTGTTTTGTTATTGTTGATGTGTTATTGTTCCTTATTTAGAGGCCATATCCCATTTTTTCGAGCACGTCGGCTGAGATGTCAATCTTGGGCGAGGCAAAGATGATGCCGCTGTCGCTGGCGCGGTCGAGTACCAGGCTATATCCCTTGGTCTCGCATATGTCCTTGACGGCAGTGTAGATTTCGTCGTTGATGGGTGTCATCAGACTTTCGCGCTTTTTGAAGAGCTCACCTTCCGGACCGAAGTATTTCTTTTTGAGTTCAGCAGCTTCCTTTTCCTTAGCTACGATAGCACCTTCGCGCTCTTTCTTTTGCTCGGCGCTGAGGAAAACGGCTTCGCTCTGGTAAGTCTTGTAGAGTTGCTGCGCCTCGGTGGTGAGTGCTTCAATCTCTGTCTGCCATTTGCGTGAGACTTGGCTGAGTTGTTCGTTGGCACGCTCGTAGGCTGGGATGTTCTTGAGAATGTATTCCATATCGACGAGCACAAACTTCTGTGCCGATGAGGGCAGACCAATGCCGAGGGCACAGGCTGCTAAGGTGATGATTGTGAGAATTCTTTTCATTGCAGTTCCTTGTTTTAGGCAGGGCTTGCGCCTTGTCGTTTGGTTTTTTATGCTTGATTTGAAGTGGCCTTTTGTGAAGCACTCGCTTGAGCGTGAGAACACAGTGACCAGTGTATTATTGTTTGTCGTTATAACAGGGCGGCGTCTGTTCTCGGGGGGCAAGGCTGGCCGCCGTCGCTTGGGTGTTTATGGGTTTGATGTCTTTTGTGAGGGAGGGTTTAAAGGGAGATTAGAATTCTTGACCGAGGATGAAGTGGAATTGGCTGCCGCCGTAGCTCTTGCTGCCGAAGACTTTGTCGAAGCCATAGGCCCAGTCGATTCCGAGCAGACCGACCATCGGGAGGAAAATGCGAACACCTAGACCCGCGGAACGTTTCATATCAAAGGGGTTGAAATCCTTGATGTCGTTCCAAGCATTACCGCCTTCGACGAAACCGAGGCCGTAGATGTTGGTAGAGTTGCTGAGGATGAAGGGATAGCGGAGTTCCAGCGTGAAGCGGTCGTAAGCGTATCCCGTATATCCGCGGGGTGTGAGCGAGCCGTTGTCGTATCCACGCAGACCGATGGTCTCTGTCGCGTAGTTATAGGAATAGCCGCTCATGCCGTCACCACCGACATAGAATGTCTCGAAGGGAGAGCGCTTGTTCTTGTTGTAGTGGCCCAGGATACCGAATTCTACGCGCGTCATCAGCACCGGACATTTCTTGTGGCTGGTGAGGGCGGTGAAAGTGCGGCTCTTGAATTTCCACTTGTGATACTCGGTAAACTGGTATTTGTCCTGCAACTCGCTCATATAGGTGCTCGAACTCGAATTGTTGCCAAGGTTGGCATAGTCGCGTCCGTCCCATAATGAATAAGGTGGCGTGAGACCCACAGAGAAGACAAACTCCGAACCGCTACGCGGATAGATGGGATTGTCGGTGGAAGAACGTGCAAGGGTCAGGTTGAGGCTGATATTATTGGAAGAACCGTTGGAGATGAGGAAGTATTCCCAGTCCTTCAGTGAGTAGCGCGTGTAACTCAGGTCTGCCGAGAGTTGGAAGTAGTCATCAGGCCAACTCAGGCGCTTACCCCAACCGATGGAGGCACCCCAAATCTTGACATATTTGTCGGGGTCGTAGAAGTTCTCGTAGTAGTTGCCGTAACTGTTGCCGTAGCCGTAGAGGTAGTTGTAGTAAGAGTTATAGTAGGCTGAGTTGTAGTATTGGTCACTGACGTCGGTCTGTTTGGAGAAGAAGGCCGAGATTTGCAGTGAGTTGGGTCGCTTGCCGCCGAACCACGGATTGACGTAGTTGACGGAGTAGGCCTGGTAATAACGGCCGTTGGTCTGACCGTTGATGCTGAATGTCTCGCCGTTACCTTGCGGGATAATGCCACGCCTCATTCCATTCTTTTTGAAGAGGTTGGCCATGGCAAAGTTACTGAACTTAAGGCCAATCTTTCCGATGACGCCGGTCTGTCCGTAACCGAGAGAGAATTCCACCTGGTCGTTGCTCTTCGAGGTGAGTCCCCAACTGAGGTCTACGGTACCGTTTTCGGGGTCAGGTTTGATGTCGTACTCGATATTCTCGTCGAAGTGTCCCATAGAAGCGATCTCGCGGTAGGAACGCTCGAGAGCTTCCTTCGAGAAGAGGTCGCCAGGCTTGTTGCGCAATTCGCGGCGGATGACATTCTCATAGACGCGGTCATTGCCGGTGATGGTAACTCGATTGATGTAGGCCTGCTGTCCTTCCTCGATACGCATCTCCAAGTCTACGCTATCGCCCACGATGTTCACTTCCTTGGCATCCAGGCTGTAGAAGAGATAACCATTGTCGTAGTAGAGGTTGCCGATGGCATCTTCGTCGGAATTGGTGCGTTTCTGGATATGGGTGAGGTCGTAGACATCGCCTTTTTTCATGCGCAGGAGTTCATTCAGGGCATCGGTGCTATAGAGTGTATTCCCGACCCATTCAATATTGCGCACGTAGTATTTCTGTCCTTCTTCCACCTTGACGACGATATCTACACTCTTTTCATTATGAGGCTTAACGCTGTCGTAGACGATGCGTGCATCGCGATAGCCTAAAGAGTTGTATTTTTCGATGAGGCGGTCTTTGTCCTCTTTCCACCGTTCGTCGATGAATTTCTTGCTGCGGAACCAACTGCTAATGAGACCCTTCTCGTGCGTCTTCTTGAAGGCACCGTTCTTGATGAGCGAACCTTTGATCTGCTTCATCTTCAGTGACTGGTTGCCTTCAATCGTGATGCTGTTCACTTTCACTTTCTCCTTCTTGTCGATGTTGACATCGAGGATAACGCGTCCTTGTTGGCTGATATCTTCCTTTTGCTCAAAACTGATTTCTACGTTCTTGAAACCTTTTTCCTCGAAGTATTTCTTACCCCAGATGCGGGCACGGTCGAGCATGTTCGGCGTGATCTGCATCTCTTTCATCAGGCCCATCTTGGTCTCGAGGTCCTCGCGCTCGCTTTTCTTCACGCCGTTGTAGTTGATTTGTGAGATGCGCGGGCGCATCGCGAGTTTAATCTTTAGGTACACGCTGTCGCCCACGATACTGTCGGCCTGGATTGCGACGTTGCTGAAGAGGCCGTTCTTCCAATAGCGCCGGACGGCTGTTGAAATCTCCTCGCCGGGGAGCGAGATACGTTGACCTTTGGAGAGGCCCGAAAGGCCGATGATGACGAAATCATCGTAACTCTTGACTCCTTCCACTTCTATGCCGCCGATATAATACTGCTGCGAGGTGCGGGCATAGTCGATGGTGGGATTCACTACGCGCTCGGTCTGTGCATAGAGGGAGCCTCCGCCGAGAGTGAGCAGTAGCGTAAGGGTGTGGAAGAGTAAGTTATATCTTAATGTATGTTTCATCGTTGATAAAAAGGGGGCGGGTTATGCTTGTTCCTGCGGGGATAGGTTCTGGCTAACCTGCTCGCTGGTCTTGCCGTAGCGGCGCTCGCGGGCTTGGTAGGCTGAGATGGCCTCCTCAAGTTGGGCGGCACCGAAGTCGGGCCAGTAGGTATCGGTGAAATAGAGTTCGGAGTAGGCTATCTGCCACAGCAGGTAGTTGCTGATGCGCTGTTCGCCGCCGGTGCGGATGAGCAGGTCCGGGTCGGGCATAAAAGCCGTCTGCATGTGCTGGCCGACGACCTCTTCGGTAATGTCTGCGGGCGCGAGGCCCTCGCGAGCCATCTCTTGCATGGCACGGGTGATTTCCCAGCGGGCCGAGTAACTGATGGCCAGCACCATTGTCATCGCATCGTTCTGCGCGGTGTGGTTGATCATCTTTTGCATCTTCTCCTGTACTTCCGCAGGCAGGCGGCCTGTATCGCCAATCACGCGGAAGCGGACATTGTTTTTCATGAAAATCTCGTCCTCGAGGTTCTTGAAGAGCAGACCCATTAAGGCTTTCACTTCTTCGGCAGGACGGTTCCAATTTTCGGTGGAGAAGGTGTAGAGCGTCAGATATTTTACACCCAGGTCGACGCACGCTTCGGTGACGCGTCGAACGGCTTCCACGCCTTCGATGTGCCCTGCCGTCCGGGGGAGTCCCTTGGCCTTAGCCCATCGTCCGTTGCCGTCCATAATGACGGCTACATGCTTGGGAATACGTTGTCTGTCGAGTTCAGCCATAATGTTTGACGTTTATGATTGTTTTCAGTTGTTGCACTTTCTGTATTTCGGCGCGATGTCGTAGGTGAGGAAGATGAAGGTCTTCATATAGCAGTCCTTATTCTTGAACGTCCCGCTTTCAACACCGTAGGGGTCTCTCAGATGGGTTGGGTCGTTGGCGTCGTCGAGTCTGTCGGTGGTGGTGAAGTTAATGCTCCATTCGAGACCGATGTTCAGGCGGGGCTTAATCTTATAGCGGAATCCCGCTCCCAAGGGAATGGTGAAGGCTCCTGCTGTCGGTGCTCCACCGCCCATTGCTAAGGTGATTTCCGCGCCCCCCAACAGATAGGGAGTCCAGCGTTTCACACCTTTATAAGCCGCTCCGATGCCGTAACCAAGAAAGTTGAATTCAAATTGTGCACCCAAGTCCAACAGCTGTCTGCTGAAACGTATGGTGTGGGCTCTTGTGCCTCCTTCGGGCGTTTGGCTGAGCGGGTTTTCGGGAATGAAGATGCCCTTGCTGTCGCCGCTGATGTGACCGAAGGCCAGATTCGTCTTTACACTCATCCGAGGGTTGTAATTGCGTCGCCAGATGAGGGTGCCCATGAATCCTGGATTTTTGGTGAGTCCTCCTCCGGCATCACCTATATAGCTGCTGATGCCCAAACCACCACCGATTTCCTGCTGATAGTCCAGCAGGTCACCGACTTGTGCCTTCGCTGAGATTGAGAGCAGCACGGCCGTGAGAAGTATATGCAGCCGTCGAGCCGTCATTCGCCGTAACTGTTATAGCGCACGGCCCATTTCTGCTGACCGGCTATGATATGTATGTATTCACCTATCACAGCCGCTGTCACCGGACCTTCTGCGCCCTTTAGGGCACTGGGCGTGTTGAGGTACGAGTCATATCTCCAGTTGATGCCGTTGTCTCGGCTGATGAATATGGTGTCTAAGGGCGTGTGGTTGGTGCTGAGGTCTCGGTCGCCCAAGGCCACGAGCCAATCGTTGTAACTTACCACCGTAGGGTTCTCCCATCGAGGCAGTGGATATTGGGTCGTGCCGTCATTGAAGGGCAGCCACGCCTCGCCGCTACCCTCGAGCAGGCTCCAGGCCCACATGGGTCTGCTGCTGTTGTCGTCGTAGACATCTGCCAAGGCCAGCACGCGTTGGTTGCCGTTGCTTTGGGTGTAGGCCACTGCGGCTTTGGTTTCGTCGAAAAGCAGGTTCTCTACAGGGGAGGTCGTCCAGGTGAGACCGTCATTGGTTGAGGCCATCGCGGGGGCGGCCGTACCTTCGGATATCATCGCATAAAGGGCGTTCCGCGAGGCTGCGGTCAGCCGGACGGATGTGCTTCCATTGCCTACCTGCTGCCAGTTGATGCCATCGTTCGTGTTGAAGAGCAAGCCCGTGGCGGTGTTCATCCACAGGCATCCGTTGTAGGCAACCACTGAGCGCACTTTTGCGCCGAGTGGCAGTCCCTTGCAGAGATTTTCGTTGGCAAAGCATTGTCCCAACGAATCCTCGGTCAGCAGCAGTTGGCTGCCGTTCCACACGAGCAGTTTGGCATCGGTCTTGCCGGCCATAGCGGCCTGATCATCCAGACGCGTCCACGTATAGCCGTAAGCATTGTTCTCGCGCACCTGCAGCGTTACCCTGTAGTCTCGGTAACCATTGCCGTTGTTCGCAATCACACGAAATATGAGGGGTGAGGTGAAGTCGAGACTGTCGCTCGTGGAGGGCACGGTCCAAGTGGTTGTGTCGTTCTGCGGCGCATAGGCTACGGTGCCCTCGGCCGTAATAGCCACGACTACCTTGTCCAACTGGGACCCCATTGGCAGCAGGTCAATGTTGGTGATGGTGCCTTCGCGGTGGTCGATACGCATACGAACGGAAGATGCGCTCGTCGTGGTCGTATAGGTGCTGTCGGTGCCCGAAGTGGAGGTCGTCGTGACAATGCGCTTGAGCGAAGTGAGTTTGAAAGCACTGATATAGCAGTTGCTGGTTAACTCAGTCTCGTCATCATCGCTGCTGCAAGCCACAAAACCCGTGGAGCATACCACGAGAAGCATCAAGGCATATAGAAGTTTTTTCATTTTGGGGTACCTTACTTGAAAAGCAACTGCAAAAGTACTACTTTTTATGGCGATAGCGAAATATCTGCGCCTTAAAAACCACCTTAACTCCTTATTATTAGGCAAAATTAACGTGAATCAGCCTCCCTTTAGGGTCTGTTTGGATTTTCGGGGCTTTTATCCCATCGCCTAGAACCATGTCTGAGCGCTCTATGTAAGCCTCGTCCCATAAGTCGGCATCGATGAAAGATTGCAGAGTTTCCGCTCCCCCTTCGATGAGCAGCGACTGGCAGTCATGCATATCTCGGAGGATGTCTTCCAGACCATCTGAGTGTCTTTCTGTGGCAGGGAGGTCGTCGGCATTCACTGCGCAGCCTTGGGTAAGCACAAACCTTTGCGGATTCTTTCCTGGCCATTGGCGCGTGGTCAGACTGGGTTTGTCCAATGCCCATGTGCGCCGTCCTACGAGGATTCCCTGGTGCGATGCACGCAGCCGATGGACCAGCATCTGCGTCCAAGGTGTGGAAAAACGTACGGCCTCACCATCACGCTCCATACTTTCGCGGCGGCGGTCGATGAATCCGTCGGCGCTTTCTGCCCACTTCAGCGTTATCCATGGCCGGTGGTGCTCGTGCTGCATAAAGAATTTGCGGTTGAGCCATCGGCACTCCTCACGGAGCACACCAACGCAGACCTCAATGCCGGCAGCGCGCAGACGCGCAATCCCACGTCCTGCCACCTTCTCATTAGGGTCCTCGCACCCTACTACGACGCGCTTGAAATCACACTTCACCAGCAATTCGGTGCAGGGCGGCGTTTTGCCCCAATGCGAGCATGGCTCCAAACTCACGTAGATGGTCGACTCGCACAGTATAGGTTCGTCCTCGGGGCGCACCGAACGCACGGCGTTGACCTCAGCGTGCGGCCCCCCATACGCTCTGTGCCAGCCTTCTCCGATGATGCGGTCCTTGTGCACAATCACTGCACCTACCATCGGGTTCGGTGCGGTCATTCCTTCTCCGTGGCGTGCCAGCTGAAGGCACCTTATCATATATTTTTCGTCGTTTGTTGTCAAGGCTCTTTCTGATGATCAGATGAATAATCGTTGCATGTTCCTAAGAACGGATTGCTGATAGCAGGATTTTAGGATGAATTCTTCTTTTTCTTTTGTCCTTTCAACAATTTCGTATACCTTTGCGCCGTGAATCATCGTGACCTTATCACAGCTTTGACGCCACGATATGGCGGCGGCGAGGCGCGGGCGATTGTCCGGCTGCTGATGGAAGACCGTTTCGGGCTCTCCCAGACCGACCTTTTGCTTGGCAAAGATAGACCTTTTTTCTTGAGTCACCAAGAGGAAATCGAAAAATGTTTATTGTTATTGCTTGAGGGCGTTCCCGTTCAGTATGTCCTTGGCTTTACGGACTTCTGCGGCCATCGCTTTAAGGTCTCGCCCGATGTCCTTATCCCTCGTCCGGAGACCGAGGAACTTGTGGCCTGGGCAGTGGCGGAGATGAAGGCAGACATGCAACGGCTCCCGACGGAGAACCTTCATACGGCAGCTGCCGGAGGAGCTGTTTGGGATCTTTGTACGGGTTCTGGTTGTATTGCCGTTTCTTTAGCCCTCGAGTTCCCGGCAAATCCTGTTTTGGCGGTCGATGTAAGCGAAGGGGCTTTGGCTATTGCGCGTCAGAATGCAAAGGATCTTGGTGCCGGCAATGTCTGTTTCCAGTGTGCTGATGTCCTCGAGCCATGCTTCGTTCCTTCTGTGCATCAGGCGGTTCCGGGAACTTGCCCGTCTGTAGGACCATCTGTTTCTCTATTGATTTCTAATCCGCCTTATGTCTGTCTCAGTGAAGCGGCTGAGATGGAGTCTCACGTCCTTGACCACGAACCTTCGTTGGCTTTGTTTGTTCCTGACGAAGATCCTCTTTGTTTCTATAGGGCCATCTCTCAAATCGGCCAGAAATACCTTGTCGCTGGCGGCCGTCTTTTTGTGGAGATCAATGCAGCGCTTGCTGATCCTACCCGGAGCCTGTTCGTAGAGGATGGTTATACTGGTGTCAGTGTGCACAACGACCAGTTCAACCGCCCTCGGATGTTGTGTGCCAAAAAAGAGTGAGACGGGTTAGCGGTGCACTAGTCCGCCGACACCCTATACTTTGCAAGGTCGCCCTTAGTTAGATCTCTTAGTGGTAGTCTTCGCCGTTGAGAATGTTCTGCGTGTTTTCAGGGTTGCGGTCTGCCTCGCGGTACCAATCGGAATATTCGATATAGTGGGCAGCGAAGGTCTTGTTGAGGGCTTGGGCCTGCTCGGGATCAACGCGTTTGATGAACTTTGCCGGTACGCCGCCCCATAGTTCTCCGTCGGGGATATGGGTGCCGGAGAGGACCAGGGCACCGGCTGCCACGATGGCGCCGCGACCGACGACAGCGTGGTCAAGCACAGTAGCACCCATTCCGATGAGAGCGCCATCGAGAATAGTGCAGCCGTGTAAGGTCACGCTATGTCCGACCGTTACGTCCTCGCCGATTTCCACGGGTGCTTTGCCGTTGAGCGTGTGAACGCAGGAGTTGTCCTGGATATTGCTACGATTGCCAATCTTGATGTAGTGAACATCGCCGCGCAGGACGGCGCAGGGCCAGATGGTGACGTCGTCGCCAAGCGTGACTTCGCCGACGATGACGGCGCCGTCTGCCAGATAGCAGTGCTTGCCGAATTTGGGCTTCAGACCCTTCACTATTTTAACTATTGCCATTTTGGTTGTTCTTATTAATATATGATTGCTATGAGGCTATTTCCTGGGTTAGAATTTATGCGTCGCATCGTTTGGGGCTCTAGAAGACCCAGACCATCTTGGGTTCAACGTTTCTGCGCCGCAGCACTTGGGGCTCTAAAAGACCTAAACCATCTTGGGTTCAACGTTTCTGCTCCGCAGTGCTTGAGGCTATAGAAGACCAAGACTATCTTGGGTTCAACGTTTCAGCGCCGCAGTGCTTGAGGCTCTAGAAAATCTAGAAAACCTAGGCCATTTTGGGCCAAATAGAAGTAGGCTTGTGCTAACGTTTCAGTGCCGCAGCACTTTGGTTAGAATTTCTGCGTTGCAGCGCGGAGCCATTCGCGGTCTGCTTCGTCGTCGAGCAGGGGCAGGAGCGCCTCGCGGACGTGGTCGTGGTAGCGGTTGAGATAGTTGATTTCGTCGTTGGCCATCAGTTCGCGCACGATGGGCGTGGTGTCAATGGGGCAGAGGGTGAGGGGTTCCAGACGCAGCCATCCGGGTTCGCCGTCCTCTACGATGAGCATCGTGTTCTCGGTGCGTGCGCCGTGACTGCCAGCGATGTAAATGCCGGGCTCGTCAGTGATGGTCATACCGGCGCGCAGGGGCGCAGGCATCCAATTCATACGGAACTGATGAGGCCCTTCGTGGACGCTGAGGTAACTGCCTACGCCGTGACCTGTTCCGTGCCCAAAGTTCTTGTGCTCCTGCCACATCGCATAGCGTGCCAGCACATCGAGTTGAGTCCCGGATGTACCTTCGGGGAAAACGGCCATAGCCAGGCGGATGTGGCCTTTGAGCACCAGGGTGTAGTCGCGCCGCTCTGAATCCGTAAGGGGACCTAAGGCGATGGTACGTGTGATGTCAGTGGTGCCGTCGAGGTACTGCGCGCCACTGTCGAGGAGCAGCAGACCGTGCGGTTCAAGCGGGACGTCGGTCTCGGGCGATGCTTCGTAGTGGACAATGGCCGCGTGCGCACCATAACCTGCGATGGTGTCAAAAGAGATGTCGCGGAAACCTTCCTGTTCGGCGCGCAGACCGGTCAACTTCCGGTCAACTCCTATCTCAGTGACGCCGCCGGCCTCCACCGCCGGTTTCAACCACCGCAGGAATTTCACCAGCGCGACGCCATCCTTGAGCATAGCACGGCGAAAGCCCGCTATCTCGGCATCGTTTTTCATCGTCATCATCTGTGCAATAGGCGATTCTGCTTCAACGATGGATGCCCCTACGGGTAGTTCGGTCTTATGGGTCAAGCCTCCGGCAAACGCAATGAAATCGTCGGGCATCACACTTTCGCCCGGCAGCGGTTCGATGAGGCTGATGTGGTTGTAGATGGTGGCATTCGTGACCGCAGTGTCCACGAGGAAGGTGAGACCGCGCAGCGAACGTCCGTTGCCGAGGTCTTCAGCCAATTCTTCGTAGCGTCGCGTATGAATATGATTCGCGCGAAGATAGTCTTTCACCTCCCAAGTGAGTTTTTCCGGGGCGACATATAGAATGACTTCGTCGGGCAGAATCGCCAGATAGGAGACGAAGAGAGGCGTGCAATGTACGTCGGTGCCGCGCAGGTTCAGCGTCCAGGCGATTTGGTCGAGTTGCGTGACGATGAGCGCATTGGCGTGCAATCCCTTGAGTGCCTCGCGGAGGCGGGCGAGTTTGCTTTCCACGGTCTCGCCGGCATATTCCAACGGCTGCACTTCCACCGGGTTCAGAGGAATAGCAGGGCGTTCCTTCCACAATGCCGCGGCGGGGTCGGATTCCGTGCGTAACATCATACCGCGAGCCATCAGTTCTGCCTCCAGCGCAGCGGCTTCGCTCTGCATATAGCACCATCCATCGATGCCAACAGGATGCTGCATGTTGTTCTCGGCCTGAATCCATTCGGCCAATTCAGCGGCCGTAGCCACATTGCGTTTGCAGCGGATGAGTTCGAAAGGCGTCCCTTCGAGTTGCTCCTCGGCAGCAAGCCAATAGCGGCTGTCGGTCCATAAGGCTGCGCGCTTCAGGGTGACAACGGCAATCCCTGCCGAGCCGTTGAATCCGCTTATCCATTCGCGGCACTTCCATCGGTCCGGTACATATTCCCCGGCGTGCGGGTCGGTGGAGGGGAAGATGAATGCCATAAGTTGATGCTCGCGCATCCATTGGCGAAGCGCCTCTACGCGTTGAGTGATGATAGATGCTTTTGTCATTATTATATATAAGGTTGATGGTCAAAAATGCTCGTTCGGCTTTGCAAAAGTACGGAATTCATACAGGTTTGCAAAAATATTCCGTCCTTTTGTTGACTTAATCCAAAAAAATGTCTACTTTTGCCCTGCATTATGAGGACAACTTACAGAAATATTCACCTATAAAACAACAAAAACAATGGATTTCTTAACAAATGACAAACTCGTGATTGTGGGTGCTGGCGGTGCCATCGGTTCCACAATGGTTCAGACGGCGCTGACGATGAAGTTGACGCCCAACGTATGTCTTTATGACGTTTATGCTCCCGCTATGGAAGGCGTGATGGAAGAGATGTTCCATTGCGGTTACGATGGTGTCAACCTCACCGCTACCACCGATGTGGCAGAGGCTTTCAAGGACGCCAAGTACATCATCTCCAGTGGCGGTGCTCCCCGCAAGGCTGGTATGACGCGTGAGGATTTGCTCGCCGGCAACTGCAAGATTGCTGAAGAACTCGGCAAGAACATCAAGACCTACTGCCCAGATGTGAAGCACGTGGTCATCATCTTCAATCCCGCTGACCTCACGGGTCTGGTCACATTGCTTTACAGCGGCCTCAAGCCCGGTCAGGTGACCACTTTGGCAGCCCTCGACAGCACGCGTCTGCAGAGCGCTCTAGCCAAGAAGTTCGGCGTGAAGCAGTACGAAGTCACCGGTTGCGCCACCTATGGCGGTCACGGCGAACAGATGGCTGTCTTCGGCAGCGCTGTGAAGGTGGCTGGCAAGCCCCTGCACGACCTCATCGGCACGCCCGCTTGCACCGAGGAGGAATGGGCACAGTTGAAGGTCGATGTGACCAAGGGCGGTGCCAAGATTATTGAATTGCGCGGACGCAGTTCCTGGCAGAGCCCCGCTTACTGCTCCGTTGAGATGATTCGTGCGGTGATGGGCGGCGAACCTTTCCGCTGGCCTGCCGGCACCTATGTCTGCAACGAGAAGTACAACCACATTATGATGGCTATGGACACCACTCTCGGCACGAACGGTTGCACCTATAAGATGCCCGTCGGCACGCCCGAGGAGATGGCTAAACTCGACCAGAGTTACGAGCACCTTTGCAAGATGCGCGACGAACTCGTAACGCTGAACATCGTGCCCCCCGTCAGCGAATGGAACAAGATTAATCCCAATCTCTAAACGGAGCATCTGATTAGCCCTATAAGGCTGACCGATAAAAAACAGCCCGCCGCAAATGTGATGTTTGCGGCGGGCTGTTGTGATGGAGGAGACCGGAGAAGGCTTTATTCCGTGACGACGTTGTCAATGGGATTGGCATAGATGCCCCAGAGAATCGAGCGCATGGCATTGATGGTGCAGAGGTCGTCGATGTGCAAGTTGCTGAGTTTTTCGGTGTGGGCCAGGAATGCATCGCGCTGGGCGGCTGTGTAGCGGTCGGCATATTTCGACGTGCAGTGCAGCAGGTCATAAGCGATGTAGTTGTTGGGGGTGAGATGGTAGGCACTGGTGATGCGCTTGTCCAAGAGACGGGCAACAGCGCGGTTGAACTCGCTGTTGACATCGGCGGCCAGGGGCTCGAGGTCGGCGGCAGTGACAGGCTCGCAGAAAGAGATATGCACGCAGCCTTTAGGCTGCAACACGCCCGTGAGGATGCTGTTGAGGTCCTCGCCGGGTTGCTTGACATATTTGGTGCCTTGGCTCAGGTAGAGTTCGCGTGCTTTCAGCAAGTCGCAACTTTCCCATTCGTAACTGATGCTCACGGGTACGATGTTCAATTCAGCCAGTGCCTGGACGGGTTGCTTGGCCATACTCATTCCGAACATCTTGATGATGCCTTGGTCGGTCTGGTCGATACCGTCCTTGGTACGGCCGTTGCGCTGAGCAATCCACACGGACTGGTGCTTCTCGGTGATGCAATGGCGGATGTACTGCGAAAGATGCATGGATGAACGGTAGAACTCGCGGGGCGTGCCGCCTCGCTCCACGCGGAACATCTTGTTTGACTTACCGATATCAATCACCAATGGTGAACTCATCAGATTGGCTCCGAAAGTGATTTCCGTGGTCTCGTGCCCGTTCTTCCACAGAACGTATTGCAGCAGACACGCGTCGAGCATAATGTCGCGGTGGTTGCTCACGAAAAGATAGCGTTTTTCAGGGTCGAGGCGCTCAATGCCGTCATACGTGAAATCGGTGATGCTGCGGGCAATGACCTGTTCGTTGACGCAGCGCATCACTTCGAGTTGGAAATCGCGTACGGTCTTGAACTGCACCAGCAGTTGCTTGACTTTTTCAAGGTCGGCACCGGGATAGACATATTGTGCCAGAAGCGGGAAATGAGGGCTCTCTGCGATGCGCTGCATCGCTGCCGGGATTTCGGAGTCGTAGAAAGGACGGATATCGTCGAATTGTGCGGTAGTGTCCATAAGCGTAGAGGTTTATGAGTTAGTTAGTAACTTATCTGAGGTCCACGAATTTGATGGGTTTGCGGCTCTTGGCGGGGAAATTGCGCCGCTGGATTTCATCCACGTTGAGAATCTCGACATTCGGAGCCACACGGATGCGCGAGCGGAAACGGTCCTTCAGGTCTTTGACGGCGTCAAACGGAGGTTCGTGCTTCAGACCTACGCAGACGTCCACCTGGTCGGTGCCGGCAGAGGATGAACGCACATATACGATATAGTTCTGGACGTACTCGGTGTTGTCCAGAACGTCGTTGATTGCAGGAGGATAGAGCGTCGTGCCCTTGAGTTTTATCATATTGTTCTTGCGCCCTACGAGCGGCGTCAGCCGATAACTCCAACGTCCGCATTGGCACTGCTCAACACGTTTGGCCGCGATATCACCTGTGCGGAAACGGAGCAAGGGCATCGCCTCCACGCCAAGGGTGGTCACGACCACTTCGCCAGGCTGCCCGTCGGGGACCGGTTGGTCATCGTCACCGATGATCTCGACGATGATGAGTTCGGGGTGAACGTGTCCGCCACACCCGTACTGACATTCCGAGAAGGTTGCCCCCATCTCGGTGCTGGAGTAGGTGGCATAGAGTTCAACATCCCATTTCTCCTTGATGCGCCGGCCGAGCAGGTTGAGGTTGAAATCCTGGTCGCGCAGTCCTTCGCCGATGCCGATAATGCGTTTGACGCTGCTGGCGCGGTAGTCAATTCCGTGTTCCTCGGCATATTCAATCAAGCGCAAGATGAATGAGGGCACGCACATAATCGTGTCGGGGTGCAATCGCTGGATCGTATCCCACTGCAGTTCGGGGATTCCGTTGCCTACACGGATAATGCTGGCGCCCAATCGGCGGATGCCGAGGAAGTAGGCCAGACCTGCCATAAAACGTTTGTCGATGGTCGTCATCAACTGCAGGATATTGCCGGGCTTGAGACCAGCACAGGCAAAAGACTTCTGTTCGTTGTAGGCCAGGCGTTCAAGGTCTGCATCGGTGCAGCCGAAGGTGACGGGTTCGCCCAGGGTGCCGCTGGTGGTGATGTAATCCACTATCTTCTCTTTTGGGCAGCAGAGGAAATCGTCGTTGAAGAGTTGCAAGTCCTTCTTCTCTGTAAAGGGCAGGCGCCGGAGGTCGTCCAGCGTGTGTATCTCCTTCACATCAATGTGCTGTTCCCTGAACAGGCGCTGATAGTAAGGCGAATGCGCGTCGAGGTAGTCCAGTGCCTTGCGCAGGAGTTGTTCCTGGAAGGCGCGTATCTCAGCAGGTTGTCTGAATTCAATATCTTCGTGGTTCATAAGTCAGAGGGTTGTATGAAAAAGTTGGGTGAGCCATAGCAGGAAGGTCTCTTGCCAGTGGGCCGTCTCGGCCGTGAAACGTGCTGAATCCCCACCGAACCCGTGGCCGCCGGTCCGATATTGCGTGTACTGGTGAGGAACGCCGGCAGCGGTAAGGGCGCTATCGAGCAATTCGCTGTTCTGATACATCACGATGGGGTCGTCGGTGCAGTTGAGAAGAAACACCGGCGGACAATCGTTCGGGACGTGCATCTCCAGGGACATTGAATCGCGCATAGCCTGCCGGTGCTTGCGGTACTCACCGAGCAAGGCACGGCGGCTGCGGCTGTGAACGTAAGGCTTGTGCATAGTCACTACGGGATAAATGGGTGCTACGAAATCGGGTCGCAGGCTGACGTGATGGCGGATGCCGTGCTGTGACAGGAAATCGGTGGAGGCGTAGGCCGCTGCACTCATACTCAGATGGCCGCCGGCCGAGAAACCCATCACGCCGAGACGGTGTTCGTCGATACCGAAATCCTTCGTATGTTCACGTACATATTGAATAGCACGTTGCACGTCGGTGAGCGCATCAGGGTGCTGGTTTCCGCGGGCGATTAAACGGGTGTGAAACACATAGGGGAAAATGCCTTGAACACGATATTTCAGCACAAATGCCGCAATACCTTCACGCTGCAGCCACTCGGCCACAAGCGTGCCTTCCGCCTCGTAGTCATGCCAGCAATAACTTCCACCGGGACAGATGATGATGGCCGGTGTGCCGTTCGTCGTGCCGAAGCGGCTGGCGTGGCCTGCCTCAGGGAGATAAGGAACAAGCGTCACGCCGCGTGCGTGCACAGGAGTTTCTTCCCAGAGCCTGATGGGAGCAAGTGGTACGCTCGCTGTCGAGGCCTCTGCGGGAGCACTTGCTTTCGCTGCCGGGGTGCTCTCTGCTGCCGCACTTGCTTTCGCTGCCGGAGTAGCCTCTGCGGGAGCACTTGCTTTCGCTGCCGGGGTGCTCTCTGCTGCTGCACTTTTCGCCGGCAAAGAGGCCTTTGGGGGCGCTGAGGGAAGGGCAGTGGCTAAGGCAGTTGTTGTGGCTGCTTCAGAGGCCGCTGCTATAGCCGTCGTAGCAGTGAGGAGTAGCACGGCGCTGCATAAGATGTGCTTCACGGTTCGCATCATAATGAAGTTCTCCGTTGCTCAGTTGCCTAACACGCGGTGGACTTCTTCCGCAGGGAGTTGTTCGTAGGCAGGTCGCTCGCCGCTGAAGTCCACGCGGAAGTATTCTTCGTCGTAGAACGACAACTTGGAGTTGGTGTTAGGCGTGCATTCGAGGTACACAATCTCGTTCATATTGAGTCCCTTGGCCTCGCAAATCTGTTCTGCCAGGCTGCGGCCGGCATAGGTCACGCTGGTTCCGGGATTCTCTTGATACATCTCTGTGACAATCACATAGGTGACGCCTTCCACGGTACGAATCTTCAGTCCGCAGGCGGAAGGCATATCCCATTGACCGCGGAATTCAAAGATTTCGTCGTAATATTCTTTGGGTACTTTCATCGGTAAATCATTTAAAATTAACGTCAAGAACTGTTGCAACGAAAGCCATTTCAGCGGATTTCCGTCATTCTTCAACAGTTGAGTGGCGGGCTCGCTCCTCTTCTTCCAGGAACGGGCCCATACCTTTATTTATATTATAAGTTCACGTTACGCTTGCTGCGGTCGACAACTTTACCGAAACTGCGGTTCATGAGTCGGCGATCGCGGGGGCGATAGGTGCCTTCGTTCATCTCGCGCAGGGCTACCTGACAGAACAGGTTGAACATCTTGGCCTCTTGCGTCTCGTCCTTGTAGAAACTCTTCCAGGCGTAGTCGTAGAGTTCCTGTAGGCGTTCAGGCGTCATATGCTTGGGTTGGAAGACCACCTGTCCGGCATTGTAGTGGTTCCAGTCGAAGTCGAAGATACGGCCTTGGCGCAACAAATCATCGTAGCCCTTGGTGTGGGGGAACGGTGTCATCACTGTGAACTCAGCCAGGTCGAGGTCGATTTCTCCGAGGAAATCGATGAGGCGTTTGATGTCGTCCTCCGTCTGGTTGTCCAGACCTAAGAGAATCGTGCCTTCCACACCGATTCCGTTGTCGTGGTAGCGCTTGACACGTTCCTTGATGTAGTCGCTGGTGTCATAGACCGCCTGATAGACATACCAGGCGCCGGCCTTGCCTGCGAGGTCCAGGATTTCGGGGTCGTCCTCAATGGTGTGACTGATCCATTTCTTCTTCAGCGGTGCTATGGCCTTGAAGAGTTCGCGCTCCCAATCCTTGTTCTGAGCGAGCGAGTTGTCGACGATGAACAGGCGGTTGTTGTCAATCGAAGCCATATCTTCTACAACTTTGTCGATGGGACGAGGGCGGAATTTGCGGCCGCCGAGGTAACTGACCGCACAGGGATAGCAACTGAAACGACATCCACGGCTGGCGTGGAAGAGGTCAACCATAGGCACACCCTTGTGGTTGTAAAGGTCGCGCTTGTAGAGGTCGCGACGACACGGACCTACGTCCTCAATCGGTGGCATCTGCCCCATAAAGTTGTAGACCTTTTTCATCTCGCCGCGCACGAAGTCCTGCATCACTTGTTCCATGCGCCCTTCGCTCTCGCCGAGGAAGAGGCTGTCAACGTGGTTCACCATATCTTCGGCGTGGAGCATTGAAGAGATGCCGCCAGCCATCACGAGTTTACCCCGGCGATGGTATTCGTCGGCAATCTCCCAACCCCGTTTCACCTGTGTCGAAAGCATCATCGAGAGTGCTACGATATCGCAAGGTTCGTCGAAGTTGATTTCCTCTACGTTCTCGTCGGTAAAGGATACGTCGACATACTCGGGAAGGGTTGCCGCAAACGCCACAGGGCCGTGAGGCGGAAGGTTAAATGTTGTCTGCCCGCGCAGTTTCTGCCACTTCGGGTAGATCAGTTTCATTTTGATTGTCTCCATAATTTACTATCTTAAGGTTTCTTTTATTTTAAGGTTCCTAAAATATGATGTTTCAGATGGCTGGTCCTTGACAGATTGGCTCATCTGTTGATGTTACTTTTTCTCGTCGTGCGGCAGGGTCGTTTCGTTGATCTTGTTCACGATGTTGTTGAATCCGAAAATACATTCGGCGGTATTGATGGCCGTGAGCGGAACGCCACAGATGCCGTGGAGGTTGACGCATTGTCCTGAGAGCAGGAGGTTGCGGACGCGGGTGACTGGTGCAATCAGGGTCCGGGCTGTATCCAGACCGTCCTTGCTGTAGCCGTAGAGCGAGCCTTCGGGTGATGCGTAATAGTCGCGGATGGTGAGCGGCGAGGCTGTGTAATAAGTATCGATGCACGAACGGATTTGCGGAAAACGTTGCTCGAGTTTGGCAATGATGCGTTCGGCCTGTTCTTGCTTCCACGCTTCATAGTCGCGGCCCCGATGACCGATGTGAGTGTGCTCCCATCGCTTCACTTCGTCCCAACTCATAATGCAGTTGAGCGTCATTCGCTTTGCCCACGGACCTTGATGTTCACTTGGCGGCGTAAGGAACATAATGCCACGGGGCCAGGTGCCGTCGTATTGCGCGTGGGTCCATATCTGTCCGTAGTCGTCCTGGATGTAGCCTGTATGGTTGATGTAGGGGAAGGTCTCAGGCTTGAAGACGAGGTAGAGAATAAAGGCGGAATAGGTGACGGGCGCGTCGGTCAATCGGTTGACATAACCTCGTGGCAGGGCACCGTCCGTGAGCAATGGCAGCAGCGTCTTGACGTGTATGGATGAAATATAGTAATCGCCTTGAAAGTGCGTGCCGTCGGTAGTTTCAACGTCAGTGACGCACTTGTCCTCGACGTGTATGCTCTTGACCCCTTTCCCGGTGATGACTTCGCCGCCGTTCTTGCGGATGACGTCTGCCAGGAGTTCTGCCAAGTGCTGACTGCGGCCGATGAAATGGTATTGGCCGCCGATGTACAGCACATTGATGAGTGCATGGATATAAGCCGGCGTATGGCCTTTCACACCTCCGTACATGGGATTCATATACGCCAGGAGGTCACGTAGTCGCGGATCTTCGATGAAATCGGCGATAAACTCGTCGGCCGGTTGCATGAAGCGTTCGCTATGGGCTGAGAAGACACTGGTCGTTGGACGCAAATAGAAGATATCCACTTCCTCGGTGAGGTCGTAGCAAGCCTGTAAGTAGCGATGAATGCCTTCGCGTTCGGCAGGGAAATAGCGGCACAAAGCCTCGGTGAAGGCTTCGCGTCCCTGAGGCAACTGATAGTGGTCGCCGGTGCGGAGATAGGTGACTTCATCCATGCAATCGAGGTCGCAGCGCTTGATGCACACTTTGTCCATAATGCCCAGGTACTCGAAAATACGACGCACCGAACCGCCCTCCGACAATCCGCCGAGAATGTGCATACCTGTTTCGAAATGGATGCCGTGGCGTGTGAAACTCTGCAGCCCACCGCCGATTTCATGGTTCTTCTCGATGACAGTGACGTGCAAGCCTTCATGGGCCAGCAGGGCACCGGTCGTAAGACCTCCGAATCCACCTCCTATGATAATCACATTTTTCATAAATTCGCTTTGATGATCTGCTGATAAAGGTACTCTGTACCAAGGAGGTCGGAGCAGGTAACGACCGTGCCCACCAATACTCCCAGGATACCATGTGAGTTGATGTTTTGTCCTGTCAGGTACAGACCGGGCAGTTTGGTCCGCTGGGGGACATGGCATGAGACGCCCAATGAGATATCGCGGGCGATACCATAGGCACTGCCCTCGGGTGTGCCTGTATAGTTGAGATAGGTGAGCGGCGTAGATGTATAATAATGTTCTATGCTGTCGCGCAGCGTGGGGAAAGCCTTGCCCACCGCGTCAATGAGACGTTCGGCACGCTGGCGCTTGAACTGTTCATAATCGGCTCCGCGATGGCCCACTTCCGTGCCCACCCATGGCGCCATCTCTTCGAATCTCATATAACTGAGGATGACACCGGCACGGGCATATCGGGGCTGTGCTTGGTGACAGAGATGCATATAGAGGTATCCACGTGGCCAGTCGGCGAGGGTATATTCCCCACTGTCCCAAGGTGAGACACCTGGGCGGTAGCCATAGTAATTGCTGTTGAGATAAGGCATACGGCCTTCCTTGAAATGCAGGTAAACCGCGAAAATGCCGATGGTGTTGGGCAAGTGGTTCATGCGCCGGCGGAAGGCAGGACGGATGAGCGGGCTGTCGGTCATCGCCAGGGTTGGCACCGGATGAATGGCGCTGACAACGATATCGGCATCGTAGTAGTTGCCATCTGCAGTGGTAACGCCTGTCACCCGCTGACCGTCGTCGTGAATCTTCACCGCCTTCTGATGTGTGAACAGATGTCCTCCGTGGTGCTCCAACCTCTTTTGCAGTGCCAGTCCGATGAGGTCGCTGCCGCCCGTAACGCGGAAACTGCTTTGATTATAGAAATCAACGATGAAGGCGTGGGTGGAGAAAGGCGTCTTGTCGCGTTGGGCCGCATAGAGAGGCAGATTCCCCACGAGCACATCGCGCAAGACATGGTCCTGAATGTGACTCTCAATGACTTCGTTGATGCTCCGCAACTGATATTCCGTGCTGATAGCGCTGTCTGCATTCTCCAGGTTGAGGGTGTGCAGACTCGAGGCCTGGGCAACGCTCTCCACGCAATTAATGTATGCTTCAATACCTTCTCGCTCGTGCGGGAAATACCGGCTCATCTGCTCGATGAAGGCCTCGGTTCCATTGGGGAAACGAAACTCATCGTTGCCTAAGCGGACAATGTCGTAGGCTTGCGTATCAAGGGCCTGCAGCGCGATATCGTCAATCTCGAGATAGCGCATCAAGCGGTTCAGCGTCTGTCCGCGTTGGGCGCTGCCGATGAAATGCATGCCAGTCTCGAACTTGACACCGCGTCGCTGGAAACATTGCAGGCAACCTCCGGGCTGCGCTTCCTGTTCGAGGATGGTCACGTCGAACCCTTCGCGTGCCAGAATGACACCCGTAGAGAGGCCTCCGAGGCCGCTGCCTATGATGACGCATTTCTTCATGACACTTCGAACCGGAGATTCTTGAGATGGATATTGACGTTTTGTGCCACAGCAATCTTGTCTGGGTCGGGGTCGGTGGCAACCACTTGCACGTCGGGGTGCACTAATGCGAAGACAAAGGCCAGTTCGCCTTGCCCGCAATGTTCGATGGTACGCTCGCAGCCCTCGCTCCAAGCATCGATTTCCGCAGCCTTTGCTTTGATTTCCTTGAGGCGTCGGAGTGCTTCGCGTTTCACCCCCACTTCCTTATATATATATTGATAACGCACATAAGGCAAGACGGCCAGAGTCTTTTCGTGTTCTCGCCGCAATGCTGCGTACTTTTCAATGAATAAATGATGGAACTGGTGTGTGAGTGTGCGTGTGTCTGTCTGCTCAAATTCCTCCGGTGTCATTCTCTTGCCAATTTCCATGTGCATCTGTCCGCGGCGGAACGCGAGTTCGTCCTTGGGCAGGACGTGGCCGAGACCCGTCAGGAAAATGGGCAGAATATCAACGCCGTGTTCCTTGGCCATATGGAAAGCGCCTTGATGGAAACGATGTATCTGGCAATCCTTGGAGCGGGTACCTTCGGGGAAAGTGATGACGCTATAACCGCGACGGAGGAGGTCTGCCACGCGGTAGTGGATATTGTCGACGCCCTCGCTTACGGGATAGAATTCTGCCGCACGGAGGATGAGGCTGTAGAGGGGATTCTTCCACACCCATTCCTTGGTGAGAATGACGGCTTTGGGCGAGATGCTCAGCACTGCCATCAGGTCGAGTTGTGACTGATGGTTGGCCACGATGATGGCCGGTCGCTCAAGTGTCTCGCCATAGGGATTGCGGACGCTGAAGGTGGTGCCGGGTACATGCTCAATGCAGAAGCGGGAGATTCGGCAGAGGGTGCGATGGAAAAAGAGTTTCCGGGCTTTGGTATAGCGACCTATGTGACTCCATAGGAAGGCGAAAATCTGGTAGATGCTGGCAACAATCAGGTAGAAAACCGAGGCAAAGACGGTGAAGGCAATGCGCTCAAGCGTGAGGGGCACTTCGCGTAATTTACCGTTTTCAGTGGTAATCCAACGGAAGATGAGCGGCGGCAGGTAGAAAGCCATCAGCACCACCGTTGCCATGCCTACGATGACGACTTCGCCCAGAGAACGCATTGCCGGATGGCGGGCAATGATCAGTGAACCGATACCGATGAACATCAGCAAAGCGGATAGTGCGACGCTGTTCTTGTAACTTTTCAGCACCGGTCGGCCGTAGGTGTGCTCATGCACCAGACCTTCAGTGATGAAAATGGTATAGTCGTCTCCCTGGCCGAAGATGAAAGTGGCCAGGATGATGTTGACGATATTAAACTGAATCCCGAGCAACTGCATGATGCCTAAAATCCAAACCCAGCCAACGGCCAATGGCAGGAAAGACATCAGACTCAATTCCAGACTGGCCATGGAGAGCCATAGGAAGAAGAATACCACGAAACCGCAGACGAAACCGATATAGTTGAAGTCGTCTGAGAGGGTCGTGGACAAACTCGTTTGTACGTCGCGATTGTCAAAAACGAACCCGAGATGCGCAAAACGTTCTCTCCATTGTTGCTTTTCGGCCTCGGCCATCGGCTCTGCAGACTGGATGTAGGATACTACGCGCAGGGGGGCTGTGTCTTCGCCTCTTAATATGAACGGTGCCCCGATAACGGCTTCAATGGGCTTGAAGAAGTCTGCATCCTGTGGCTCCCAAGAGGTATCGAGCAGGGTGAGGAAAGGTTCGAAGGCATGTCCGCTGAAGCCGAGGGCGTGCCCTTCTGTGAGCAGTTGGTCTGTGAGTGTCTGGCGATGACGGCTGACAAACTCGTTCCATCGTGCAATGTTTTCCTGCTGCAGGTGCTGAGAAGGCATCAGTCCGCTCAGACTGCGCACCTGAAGGCCTGTTGACGTGAGGCTGTCGTTCATCTTTTCGGCATTCATCAGTGCCTCTTCGGCCGTCATACCCTCGGAGACAGAAAGCACTTCATTGCCAGTGGCTGTCTCCAGACCAACGTTGAGTAGCGACAAATGTTCGCGCTGCTCAGTGGTCATATAATTAATGTGCTGCAGGTTGGTGTCGAAAGTAGTCTGCAAACTGAAATAGCCTAAGACGCACGTGATGGCAACCATCAGAAGGAAGAACCACGGGGAACGGCTGATCTGCAAGAGACGCTGTGACCAAAGGGAGCGCTTGGCGGCAACAGGGGAAGTCGCGGCTTCGGGACGATATGGAGTGAAGTCCTTTGTTTCATCAGCATTTTCGTTTGTCGTGACTTCTTCTTTTGTCGCCGCTTTTTCGTTGACAGGAATTGTTTCAGACGAGCTTGCGGTATCTGGTGCTGACGGATGTCTGTGTTTTGCAGCCAATACGGGCAGAATGGTGAGCACGAATAAAATGGTTCCAATCAGTACCAAAGCGCCTAAAACGCCTAAATCGCGCATCGCCTCGGAGTCCATCCAGGCCAGGCATGCAAAGGCACTCACCGTAGTGATATTGCCAGTGAGAAGTGGAGGTACCATATCTGACAGTGCCTTGCGTTCGTCGTGCTCGTGGCGGCGGTGGTCGAGATAATGAAGGGGATAGTTGGCTGCGATACCAATCAGTACGGAACCGGTGCCCAGGACTATGACCGAAAGTTCGTGGTGGTATAAACTCATCACGCCCAAGGCAATCGTGTAGCCGGTCAGGATGGAGAGCACCATCCACATAATATCGCTGACACGCCGGAAAACGTACCAGAGGATGAGGGCAATCAGCAGGATGCTGAGCAGTCCTGCGATAAGGCCGTCGGTCTTTATCTGGTCGGCATTTGTGACGGCAATCAGCGGGGCTCCAATCGTGGACACGTGGACAGAGGAATGCGCACTGGCGGTCGTTGCGGCTGTTTTTTCAAGCAACTCTTTCAGCGCGCGGTTTTGCCCGCTCTCACTCGCTCCGAACGGGCTGGTAATAAAACCGATGCCGGCACGGTGATCGGGAGTAAAGATATAGCCTTCGTCGAGCGTATAGTTGTTGTTGCCGCGGAGTGTCTGCAGACGTGTCAGTAGGGGCGTGAACAGATGTAGCGGGTCTTTACGGACGGTCAGTTCCGTGAATCCACCGGTGGGGAACTGCAGCATCTGGCGGTTCTGCTCCAGCGCTTCGTGGACATAAGTCGGCGAAGAGAGCAGGCTGTCGGCTCGCTGCAAGTCGGCCTTAGTGAGCAGCAAAGGAGCATTATCCACGATGAAATCGAGCATTTCTGCAAACGCTTCTTCATCGGTTTGAATGGAGACGTCTTTAATCACCTGTGCCGTATCTGCATCGGATAAAAACATCGTGAAATCAGCGAGGGCCGCCTTGATGGTGTCGGCGCGGGCTTCGGCATCGCTCTCATCGGACGATGCCACGACAACGATGCGATTCTGTCCGCCAATCTGTTGGAACACCGACATATAACGTGTGCTCGTGGAATCGGTAGAGAGAAAATCACCGATGTCTTCTTTCAGGTGAATCCGGGAGGACAATACCAACGACACAGCCAAGGCGCCTAACCAGAGGGTCAGGGCTAACCAGCGACGTGGCGAAAGATGATTATATGTCCAGATAAAGGGATTCATCAGAATGTCAGGATGGGCGATGAAACAGTTTTATAATCTTATTGATCAGCATGCGCGGACCACCATAAACGATGGCCAACAGGCATAACACCGTATTGAGAACGGTGATGCGCAAGAAATCCAATGTCGGACGGAAATGGGTCACGCGCTCCTCGGGAGAAGGATAGTAGACCCGCACCGTGACAGGGATAATCTTAGTGCCGCGCCAAGCACTGAAGACGAGCAACTCCAACTCCGCTTCGTAGCGGGAGGTGAGTACGCTTAACCCTCCAATGTGTGCGAGGGGATATAGGCGGAAACCGGTTTGGGTGTCAGGGATGCTTTGTAAGGTCTGCACCGTGAACCAGAAGTTGCTGAATTTGTTCGCGAAGACGTTACCGCCTGGCATATTCTTGTCTTCGAACGAACGGCTACCGACGATAAGGGCTTCGGGATTCTGTTCACCCGCTTCGATAAGGCGCGGTGCATCCTCGGGATAGTGCTGTCCGTCGGCATCAAGGGTCAGCACATGAGTGAAGCCCATCTCTTTGGCACGGCGGAATCCCGCTTTCAAGGCGCCCCCTTTACCGCGGTTCCCAGTGTAAGAGACCAACTCGAAAGTCAACTCTTCCCTTAATGCCTGCAATCGGGTTAGGGTGTCGTCCGTGCTGCCGTCGTTGACGACCATCACGTTTTCCCATACCGCAGTGGCACGACGGATGACTTCGCAAACCGTAGTGGCGTTGTTATAGGTGGGTATGAGAAGGGTGATGCGCATATTCGGAACAGTGATTGGATAATGTATTTACACCTTACGGGTGAATTGCAGGGACATCTTGGTGAACGAGGCTTGCTCATTGGCCATCAGCACTTGAAGGCTATAGCCGTCGTCTGTAGGTTGAAGTCGCGAAAAGCGAACTTGCAGGGTCGGACTGTTGAGCGGCGAGATAATGCTCATATACTTGATGTTGTTGACATGAGACAGCAGCAAGGGCTGGCCTGTCTGCTGCGACAGCAACTCTTCAACAATGCCTAATTGGCAAACGCCCGGTGTGATGGGATTGCCTGGAAAATGGGCTTTGTAGATAAAATGCTCAGGGTTCAGCGCAATCTCGTAGGTGGAAGATGCCTCGTCCTGCGTGGCGGAGAGAACCTTGAAAAAGTCATTCATCAGTATCATAGCGGCGTTTTATTGTTGTAATCGTTCGAAGCGATAGGTGATACCATATTTATTATTCTGCAATGACATGGAGTCTGGTAATGCCAAACTCAGGGAGCGCCGTCGTCCTGTCTTGTATGCTTTGCTGGCAGCCAACAGTCGGAGGTCTTTCTTGAGTACGCGGCGAATATACCATTTGTCCATTGCGGAAAAGACGTTGCTCACCTTCACACGGTCGTCGGTGCACGTGAAATCGAAGAAATGAATGCCGAATTCGTTGACGACAGAACCCACAAGTCCCTGCTCAGTCTGACGTGCAAGACAGATTCCCGTAATGACCATTGTCCCGCGCTCCAACGTGAAATTCCACGTCGCCCGCTCCTCTCCTGAGAGCAGAAGGGGATAGGTGACCTGCGCCCTGACGATGGGGGAGCAGAGACACAAGCACAGACTAATCCAGAGTAAATGTCTTCTCACTGATGCTTTGGTTTTGTTTCACGTCCTGGAACACGATTGTGGTGTTGTCTCCACTGTTTTCAATCATCTCCACGCGTTCCATCGTGCTGCTGGCACGGTTGAAGTTGAGGCGGATGGTCTTGAACATCTTTTTCAACCTCTTGGTCTTTGGAATGAGTTGGGCAACGTAATAGCGTTTGTCAGCCAGTATTTTGACATCAAACTCATCGGTTTGTGTGAGGCACTTGCCCGTCACACTTCCGGCTATCAGTTTGGCAATGCCCTGAAAAGCCTGACTGCTCTTCAGGTCAATGCTGTTGCGGTTCTTACCCTTACCGATAAGCACCTTTTCACCGGTGATGATGAAGGTGTAGTCATAGGGCGAGGTATAGTGCCAGCAGAGTTTGTTCGGCTGGGCAAAAGACATCGTGCCGTTGCTCACCATCTTGTCGTTCATGATGCTGAGTTCCTTGGTCTGAACGAACGTACATTGCAGCGTGCGGATGGCTTGTGCTGCAGTGTTGATTTCACGGATGATGCGCTCCTGCTCGCTCTTGGATACGGCCGACTGGGCAAATGCACCCATCGACAGCCAGAGACCTATTATAAATAACAACTTTCTCATAAATTCTTGTTATTTGGCGATGAAATAGCATCCGCCCATAATCAGTACGACACCTAACCAGCGGGTGAGCGGCACATCCTCGTGGAAAATGAAGATGGCGGCTAGCATCCCGAATACATAACTCATGCTTGCTAACGGATAAGCCATGCTGAACGGGTATTTCTTGAGAATGTACATCCATAGCACGGAACTGGCAATCAGGCACACGCCTGTGGCCAGGAACCACCAGTTTGTCACCTGAGCAGCGATGAAACTCCAGCGCCACGATGGCGTACCCATTTCGTTGAGGGCGAATTTCAGGAATACTTGACCGGCACTCAGCAAAATGCTTTGCAAGACGGCTAAAAGGAGTAACTGCCACATATTGGTTTGAGCGTTTAACTATTCATTATTAATAAGGTATCTGCACACAATGATTTGCTTGGCAGAGTCTTCAGGATAGCGGCCGAATGGGGATTTGCAAATCTTACAAGGCTTCCAACACCGCAAAGGTGTAGTCCTTGTCGTTGATTTGATTCAGCACGAGAATGCGCGAGAGCGCTGTCGGTTGTCCACAACCAGGTATCAGCATGTCTTCGGGCAACTGCTGGTGGTGGAGCACTTGCGCAGTAGCGTAGAGACCTAAGCCATAAGCAGTATAACTTTCTCCGAAGAGATTCTTGAATTGGAGCAGCGGCGTATCTGGGAAAAGGGTTGCTGCGGTGCGAAGCATTGGCGAGTCGGGGTGGACCTGACCCGTGACGGCGGTCATCACAGCGCTCACCTTCCCTATTTCAGCAGCCACTTGTGCCAACAGATCTTGAGTGGGGCGGTAGCAGCGCTTGAAATAGGTGAGTCGGCAGAGGGCTTTCTCCGATGCGTTGGTATCAAGCATGACGCTGACAGCCGCTTCGCCGGCCGTCTGTCCCGGATGCCCCAGATAGCCAGTCTTGCAGAGCAGCCCAAAATATTTGGGTGTCATCTCGTCCTGACCACCTACGAGTGCTGTCTGGATGCAGCGTAACTGCATCTGCAGCCAGGCATCCTCAAGGGCACAGTCAAAAGAGGCTTCTTTGTGGGCATAGGTGGCGTTATAGCCGTGGGAGCGGGTATGGATGCTGACGAGCGAACTGATGGTATTATGGGTCGACTGCATGAAAGGTGTCGGTTTGCAGTTCTCTTCGCCCTCCTCGCAGAGGTGTGTCAGAAGGATTTCAGTATTCTCAATGCAACCCAGCCCGGTGCCTGTGATGACGGCATCGGGGTGCTCTGTTCCGCTCTTCTGCATGGCCGTCAACGAAGTGGCAAGTGCACGCTTGAGCAGTTTGCCCATGCGGCGTGATTCACTTGGCGTAAACCATTGCTTAAAGTCGACATCGAGAGACCGGACATAGGGCTCTTCGTAACGGATAGGATTCTCTATCCATTCCTCACAGAGACCTTTCTGTATAGAAATCTGCTCGGCTGCAGTGATGTAAACAGGGATATTGGCTGTTGCCTGCTTTTCCGTTACTTGTTTGTCCGATGCTGCAGGCTCGGTGTCTGTTGGCAACGCCAGCACCAGCGAACTGTCGTTTCCTCCGAATCCAAAGGAATTACAGAGGACATGGCGTAATGGACGCTGGGGATGCGGGTCGGTGACAGGTGTAATGCCATCAGGCATTTGGTGCTGCCATCCCAAATTGACAGGCAGAAACTGCTCTTGCAGGGCCAGCAGGCAGATGACTGCTTCTATACTGCCGGAAGCACTTGTGGTGTGACCTGTGAACGACTTGGTGCTGCTTACTGGTGGCATATCAGCGCCAAAAAGGCGCATCATTGCCTGACTCTCGCTGGAGTCGTTGTTGGGCGTGCCCGTACCATGAGCATTGACATAGTCGATATCTGCAGGTGTCAGACCGGCATCCGCCAAAGCCTCTTTCATTGCCCGGTAAGAACCTTCGCCATCAGGCGACGAAGCGGTCTGATGGAAAGCATCGCAAGCGTTGCCATAGCCTTCAAGCACGCCCAACGGCTTGACGCCGCGGCGGCGTGCAGAGGCCTCGGTCTCGAGGACCAGGAAGGCTGCTCCCTCGCCCAGGTTCAAGCCGGCACGTGTCTCGTCAAAAGGCCTGCACTGTTCGTGGTCGAGAATCATCAGCGAGTTGAAACCATTGAGGTGGAACTTGGTGATGCATTCACTTCCGCCGACAACCGCTATCTCGTGACGTCCGCAACGCAAGTCGTTGGCACCGTTGATCATGGCGTTGGCGGCCGACGAACAAGCCGTAGACAATGTTGACACGGAGGCAAACGGACCAAAATGGTCGGCAATGCTCTCGGTGCAAGCGCCACAGTCGTGCTGCGAGATATAATCGTTGTGAAGGTCGTTGTTCAGGAAGTCGAGATAGAATTGCTCGCTCATATCCATACCGCCGACGGTCGTGCCGGATACGAAAGCGGCACGAGCCATATCTGACGCTTCCAGACGTGCTTCTTTCAGGGCTTGCTGAAGTGCCATCATGCCCATGAGGGCAGTGCGCGTGCGAGGCTGTCCCTCCGGGATTCCCATGCGCTCAGCCATCTCGTCAGTAGAGAGCGGCACCTCGCCTACAGGAAATTCGTGATGATCCGTTTTCAGGAAACGCAACGCACTGACGCCTGTCCGTTCTGCCCGGAGCGATGCCAGCGTCTCGGCACGGTCTAAACCGATGGCCGACACGATGCCTATTCCAGTAATCAGGATAGGTTCACTCATGCGTCCTCCTTATTTCGTACGATGTTCGTTGACATACTGAGCCATCACATTGATGCTCTTGAAGATTTCCTTACCTTCGGCGGGATTCTTCAACTTGATGCCATATTCTTTTTCCATCATGACAATTAACTCGAGCGCATCGATGCTATCGAGGCCGAGGCCTTCGCCAAACAGAGGCGCATCGTTTTCGATGTCTGCGGGAGTGACGTCTTCCAGGTTCAATACTTCGATAATTTGCTTCTTCAGTTGTTCAATTAATTCTTCCATAATAGATGAGATTATTTATTATTATTCGTTGGTAATCAAATAGAGTTTGGCTAAATAGTGTTCGCCGTCCAGATAATTAAGCCATCCGATGAGTGCCGATGTCGTCATCGGGTCTTCAAAGGTAAGTATTTGCAGCAATTGCAGACGTTCTTCCTCACTGGTGGTTTCTTCGAATAGATACATCGATGATTCGCCCAGGTATTTGTTGCGGATGGCAATCTCTCCCGTGACAATGTTAGGGAGTGTGTAAACAAAGACGGCAGGGCTGGGGAAATAGTTGTCGTTGTCATCGATGGTCGTCTCGTAGCGTTGGTCGGTTTCGAGGCAGCCATGGCATGAGGCAAGCACAACGGCACGGTCGTCGCGCGGTTGGAAACGCTCTTCGGCTTGTGCCATAAGCAATAGTTCAGAGGCAACAAACCCCAGGCGGCACAAACCGTCCATCTTGAAATATTTCGGATAGTCGGCGTGACTGTTGCGATAGCATTCGGTGAGCAAGGCATCGCCGTGCTTGGTGGTAGGCAGCGTCTGCCCGTCGCGCACGACGGCTTGCGGCGTAATCTTAATTGTTCCTCTGATGTTCATTGTACGCCTCCTTTCTGCATGCGGATGGCAGCATTGGAACCTCCGAAACCGCTGATTAGTTTGAGGAATGCACGTTTGTCGGTGCTGCGGTTGGTAGAGGCGACCTTTACGGGATGGCTTACGCCAAGTTCATCGTCGTAGCCTAAGGTAGCCAGGACGGTATGGTCGTCAACGGCGGCCATCGAGAGGATGGTCTCGAGTACACCGGCAGCGCCCATGGTATGCCCGTAGTAGCCTTTCAGACTGCCGATAGGGACGTCGATCAGGCCGGCGCGGTCTACGGCAATACTTTCCATTTCGTCGTTGTAGGGCGTGGCGGTGCCATGCAGACTGATGAATGCCAATTCATCGGCCTTTGCGCCTGTCATCACGGCTTTCAAAGCACGGTAACTGCCTTCGCCTGTTCGCGAGGGGCCGCTGATATGATTGGCGTCGTTGCGGATTGCTCCGGCACGAAGGACCCAATCGTTTGGTTGAATGTCTTCGGCAGGCGTGGCCGCATAGATAATGGTGGCTGCGGCTTCGCCCACATTGAGTCCGATACGGTTCTTGCTGAAGGGGCGGCAGGGCTCGGGTGACAGGGCGTGGAAACTTTGGAAACCACTCACGATGAAACGACTCTGGGCTTCTACGCCGCAGACGATTGCATAGCGGCATACGCCCGCCGTCAGCAAGCGTTGTGCGACCACTTGGGCGCAGACACCGCTCGTGCAAGCATTGCTCACCACAACAGGTTGGCGTGTGAGGCCTAACTCGTGGGCAATCTGTTCTGCCATTGCACCTAACCGGACATCGGCACGCGCGTGGTTGATGAGTTCGATATTGCCTTTTGTGGTGCTGATTATGAGCATCGTATCGCTAGTCGGAAGTGGCTCGGATAATTGTTCCAAGGCACAACGGATGGAGTGCAAGGCCAGATTCGTTGCTCTCGGAGAGGCAAAAGGCGTTGCAATCAGACCAGCCATAAAATCTTCGCCGACGTTCCATTCCTGGGCATCGTGATGCTGTACGGCCGAACGCCCCTCTTTGACGAGGCGGTAGTTCTCGAGACTACCGTCGGCCAGAGGGGTCAGCGCGTGGTGAGCGATGACTTTGGCTACTCGTTTTCCCATCGTTGTTTCCATTGCTCGTAGAAGGGAGGATTCTCCCAAAGCAGTTGATATTGTTTGTTCATGAACACCTGGATGCTATGCCCGGTGGTGAGCAGACTCTCGTCGCGGGTGTCATGAATCTCGTAGTCGTAAATAATCTTGGCGGCCTCGGTGGGACGATAGATGATGTCCACGCGCGGGCGCATACCATATATTATAGGGCGCTTGTAGCAAAACTGCAAGTCGACAAGGGGGGCGTAGAACTCATGTTCGAACATGTCAAGATAGCCGAAACCATATTTTCGGCCCCATTCCTCGCGGGCATCCTCGAAATAGAGTGGGTACGAACCGTGCCAGACGACTCCCATGGAGTCAACTTCGCTGAATCGTATGTCTAACAGTTTGCTTGCGCGTAGTTCCTTCATTGTTTATCGTTCATTTGTGTGATTGCGCATCGTTCATTAATGTTATTGCGCATCGACTTCGCTTAAGGCGATTTTCATTTCAGCGGTGGCTATGATTTCCTCGCCCACGCGAACCTCGGCGTCGACCAGCGTCATGCGGAAAACTTCTTCGCGAACAATGATGCTTGTGGAAAGTGTTTCTCCGATGCGTGGCAGGCGGAGGAACGACATATCTCGTACGGCACCGATGAATCCGAGTTTGACGCTCTCCTTGTTCAGAGAGTTCACGCAGCCCATTCGTGCAGCACAGGTCTGGGCGATATTCTCTACCATTCCATTGGGCACGAGCACACCGTCCTCCACGAAGATGCAGTCCTCGCGCACAAGAAATGTAGTGGTCGTGTTAATGCGGTCGAAAGCCACGACCCGGTCCACCATGACAAAAGGCGGACGCTGTGGAATGAGTTCCAGTATGGGGGTGTCTATTACGTTCACAGTGAGTTGGTTGTTTAGTTATCGCCCCAAAATTCGTAGTAGTTGAGCCATTGGTGCGGATAGCGCTTCAGGATATCCGTCAGGCAGTCGGCATAGGCTTGGGCCAGTGCCGCGGCCCGGACTTTGGCACTTTTCCCTTTCACCTCGTCAGGGAGTTGCAACTCGTGCACATAGATGTGATAGGTGTATACATTGTCTTTCATGACAAAGGTGCACACCATGGGCACATCTCTTGTGGCGGCAAGAATGTAGGGACCCATTGGCAGTTCGGCTTCAGCGTCAAGAATGGTGCATCGGATGGTCTTTTGTGAACCGAAAACACGGTCGCCGTGCATCGAAACGATCTGGCCGTCGGCCAAGGCGTTGTTCATCTTGAAGACGTGATCAATGTCACCGTTGGTCATGATGAGCCGCAGGTTCTGATGTTCAAACACGCGTTCCCGGTTCTCCATCACCGTCCCCGTCTCGCCCCCGTAGACGAGGGCATTGATGGTTTTTTTGTCTTGGGAAAGCATGTAACCGGCCAATTCAAAATTGCCTACATGAGTGCCTATCTGCATGAAACCTTCCGGTTGGTTGCAGAGTGCCATGAAGCGTTCGTTGCCCTCGGTGATGAGTTTGAAACGGGCTCCGCCATAGAAGGCGAAGCGGTCCAAAATGATTTGACCGAAGCGGAAATGGTTGGCATATACGTCGAAGAACGAGCGGACGGGATTGTGCCCGAACCGACGCCGGAAGAAGTGGTATTGGCTGAGGTAGCCTTGATGGTTAAAAAGCATATAGAACGGCACAACCAACGCCATGCCTGTATAGACCACCGGTAGGTTCATCCATCCGAGGCAGTAAACAAGTGCACGTTGCATCCAAGGCGTTCCGCCCGTGGTGCCTTTCCATTGCTGGTGTGGGTGTTGTTCCATAAATACTACATTCAGCCGGCATCGTCTCTCAAGAACCGGGGCCCTGATGCGATGAGGCTTTCAGCCATGTCTGCTTATTTCTACTTCAGTCGTCCGGTCTCTCTCTTTGCCGCAAGAACTGCAAACAGCGTCGTCAGGCTACTTTGCTTTCGATGTAGTCGCAGAATTGGGTCAGCGTGGTGATGCCGGCCATCTCCTCAGCCTTGATTTTGAAACCGAAGTTCTTTTCTACGATGACGACGATGTCGACAAAATCGAGGCTGTCAATGCCCATATCTTCCTTGAGGCGGGCCTCTGGCGTAATCTTGTCTTCTTCAATCTCGAGGTCTTCGATGAGGAAGTTTCTTACTTTCTCTTCAATTTCTTGTCTTGTCATAGTGTTTAGTAATGGAGTTGAATATTGTTTTTATGTTTCAATGATCGACTTCCTGATGATAAGTGTTCTGTGAGGTCGGTATTGTTATTTTTTCTTGACCACCATGATGCTGTGTCCTTGTCCCAGTCCATCGAAGATGGTTTCCACCTCAAGACCGGCGGCGTGGACATAGTTGGTCATGTCTTCTGTGTTGTACATCTTGGAGTTGCCGTTTGCAATAGCCGTGAAATACAGACTGGTCATTGTCAGGCAGAAGGCAGCGGGTTCGAAGCGTTGGCGGTCCCAGAGGGTCTCCATAATAAAGATACGCGTGTCGGCCGTCATAGCATTCTTGGCGCGGGTGAGGATGCTCACGATTTCCTCGCCGCTGAAGCAGTCGAGGAACTGACTCATCCAAATCGCATCAAGTCCGCCTTCGCGCTGTGGGAACAACGCGTTCGTGTCGAGCAGGTTGATGCCATAGCCTTTGATGCGTTCGGCGCCTTGCTTTCCTGCGGTGTTCGCCTCCATCATCTTGATCTGCTGCGGCAGGTCGAGGATGGTCACTTCCACCTGGTCGTCGTGGCCAACGCATTGCAGTGCCCATTTCCCGGTGTTGCCGCCGACGTCATAGAGTGAGCGCGTATGGTATTTGCCGAAAACGATTTCCAAGGCCTCGGGGAATGAGGTGTCGGAATAGAAATGGTCGAAACCGAACCAACTTTTCTGAACTTGTGGCGGCAATTCACTCAACGCTTCGTAAACCGTGGGCCATGAACCGAAGTGCTCCAGTCCTGCAGGACGGCCTTCTTTGAGGGCTTCCTCCAAATGGAACCATCCTTCGTAGTTGACATCATGGTTAAAGTCAATGTTTACACGCGTAGCGGGGTCGTTGAGCAGGAACCATCCTGTCTTAGACAGTGTGAAACGGTCCGTCTCGGTGTCCACAAGAATGGTGCCAATGCACAGACCGGCCTCGGTCAGGCATTTCACGGCATAGTCTGAGAGGCCTGTACGGTCACACAGTTCCTGGCGTGTCAGACCTTTGTCGGCATCGCGCAAAAGGTCGAGGATACCGAACTTAATCATTAAGCGGGAGGCCTGAAAGACCACAGGCCCCCACGCTATGAACTCGGCCTTGGCTTGCGCCTCGCGGGCCGATAATGTTTCTTTGGTGTATGCCTTTTCTAAGGCAGGGAAAAGTTTCATGCTTGATTATTTGTTTGCTTTCTTGGCGAAGTTCAGCATGGACTCCGACAGACCTTCGAAGGTCTCTTTGATGCGGTTGCGCAGTTTCATGGCAGCAAAACCACCAGCTACTTCGTAGTATTCATTGATTTTGTATTCTACGACAGACTGTCCTTCGGCATTGAGCACCTTGATGTCGCCCTTGACGATTTCCCACCAGGATTGCATAGCAGCCATTTCTTTGATTTCGTGGATGGTGACGATAATCTGGAAGTTGCCGCCTTCTTCCACAATCTTCATGCCTTTCTTATTGCGCTTGTTCCAGTCTTCGGTGAAGCCGCTTTCGCCGTAGGTGTGCTCTTCTTCCCATTCGCCGTTGCGCTGTGCATATTCAGCATAGGGGATTTTGTTTGCGCCCATGTACGAGGCTACGCAGTCAGATGCATAGACGAATTTGACGGTAGCGGTTTGGGATTTGTCGAAGAAGTTGGCAATGCCGTCAGTCTTCGTCAGTTGAAGTTGTTTCTCATCAGCCTTGGCGAAGGCTACCATGGCTACTATTGCCAGGATAGCGGTGAAAAGTGTACGTTTCATTTTCTTGTCGGTTTTAAAAAGGTGAATAAATAATTGTTTGTTGTTGAAGTTCTATTCCTTGAACTCTTTGATTACTAAAGCACTGTTTGTTCCTCCGAAACCGAAACTATTGCTAAGTATGGTGTGAAGGTCTATGTTCTCGACGGTAGTGCGCGCCAAATTGAGAGTGGCGGCGTGCTCGTCGGGATTTTCAAGGTTGATATTGGGGGCAACGAAGCGGTTGCGCATCATCAGGATGCTGTAAATGGCTTCGCTGGCACCTGCCATCCAGCATTCGTGACCCGTCATGCTCTTGGTGGAACTGATGAACGCATGCCGCCCTTCAAACAGACGGGTGAGGGCAATGGCCTCGTACATATCGCCTTGGGGGGTTGAGGTGGCGTGTGCGTTGACATAGTCAATATCATCGGCGGTGACGCCTGCATCGTTCATGGCGCGTTGCATCGCTACCATACTTCCGTCGTCGGAAGGTTGGGAAATGCCACCGCCGTTCGATGAGAAACCGTAACCGCAGACTTCTGCCAGAATATGGGCTCCGCGCGCCACGGCGTGGTCGTAGTCTTCGAGGACCAGCGCTGCAGCGCCGCCGCTCGGGATGAGACCGTCGCGGTCGCGGTCGAAGGGACGGCTGGCCTTCGTAGGCTCGTCGAGGCGTTTGCTGAATGTTCCGAGCGCATCAAACGAGGCCATCGAATAATAGTTGGTCTCTTGGGCACCGCCGGCAAGGACGAGGTCCTGCAGACCTTGCTTGATCATCATGTAGGCCAGACCGATGCTGTGGCTGCCGCTGGCACAGGCAGAACTGACGGTGAAGTTGACACCGCGCAGGTGGAAAATGGTGGAGAGGTTCATGTTCACGGTCGAGTTCATCGACTGGAAGATGAGCCCCGACCCCAGCAACTGAGAGTCGTGTTTCTCTGCCATGATATTGGCACTCTCGATCACGGGCTGTGCCGATGAGTCGTTACCGAAAATCACGCCGACCTCGTTCTCCAGCAGGTATTCTTCGTCTATGCCTGCCACTTCAAAGGCTTCTTTGGTGGCCATGAAGGCGTATTCGCCCTCCTCGGGCAGACCTGCACGCAGGCGTCGGTGCAGCAGTTTCTTCAAGTCCGGGCGCGGCACGATGCCTGTGAGCGAACTTTGGTAACCGTAACTGATGCGCTCTGGTTCGGTGCCAATGCCCGAACGTCCGGCACGCAGGGAGGCGGTCACCTCCTCGAGGTTCTGTCCGATGCACGACCAGATGCCCATGCCGGTAATGACGACGCGGCGTGAGCCTGCAACTTTTCCTGAGATGTCGTTATATGGAGCCATGTTGGTTTATTTGCTTTCGTTGTTATATTCTACATTATTTTGTGTTTAGGTGTACAGCCCGCCATTGATGCTGACGACTTCACCGGTGATATATGCGGCAGCGTCGGAAACGAGGAACCCCACCAATTCTGCCACTTCTTCGGGACGTCCGAAGCGGTTCATGGGTACGAGTTTCTTCAGTTCGTCCACATCCAGGTCTTTGGTCATGTCGGTTTCAATGAAGCCGGGGGCTACGGCGTTGACCGTGACGCCACGGGCTGCACATTCCTGTGCCAGCGCCTTGGTGGCACCGATGAGGGCCGCCTTGGCTGCACTGTAGTTGGCTTGGCCAGGCAGACCTTTGATGCCGCTGAGCGAGGCCATATTGACAATGCGCCCACCGTGGCGTCGCATCATCATCTTTGGCAGGCAGCGTTTGGTGACGTAGTAGAAACCATCAAGCGAAGTCGAGAGCACGGCGTGCCAGTCTTCGCTGGGCATCATGAACATCAGGTTGTCGCGGCGGATGCCGGCATTGTTCACCAGATAAGCGATATAATCTTCGGGGTGCGCGTCCTGCCACGTGGTGAGGGCGGCTTCCACCTGTGTTTCGTCGCCAACGTTGAAGGGCAGCAGTTCTGCGATGCCCCCCGTGGCTTCTATCTGAGTCTTGACTTCCTCGGCAGCGGTGGCGTTGGACTGGTAGTTGATGATGACGGGAATCCCCATCTGAGCCAACTTCAGGCATACGGCACGACCGAGTCCGCGTGAACCGCCTGTGACTAAAGCGTATTTTGTCATTGTGAAGATGCAGTGTTGGGTTAGTATTTGCCGTCCTTCAGATAGGCTTCTACGGAGGCGATTTCTTTATAGAAAGGTGTATCTTCGATGAACAGAGGAACGAGTTGTCGCACGTGTTCATATATTGTTCGGGTCGTAGGCGAAAGACGGTCAGCGACCTTGCGGCAATCTGTGGCCTGTGTCAGGGCAATGAACTGCACGGCCATCACTTGATAGGCGTTCTCGATAACTTTCTTGGTGAGCAGTGCGGTGTTGGTACCCATCGAAACGATGTCTTGGTTGTCGTTGTTGTTGGGGATGCTGTGCACGTAGTTTGGCATGGCCAGGGTTTGGCATTCTGCCGTCGTCGAAGTGGCTGTGAACTGGCAGGCCTGCATACCATAGTTGAGCCCCAGCGTGCCCAGGTTGAGGAACGGCGGGAGAATGGCATCGTTGATGCGGTCGTGGAAGAGGTAGTTCAGTTGGCGTTCGCTGGTCATGGCCAGGCGAACGATGGCAATCTTCACCTTATCCTGTTCCAGCGAGATGTAGTCGCCGTGGAAATTGCCGCCATGGTACACGTTCTGGGTGTCGGGGTCAACGATGGGATTGTCGCTGGCTGAGTTCACTTCGTCTTCGAGAATCTGGCGCGAAGCCTTCAGAGTGTCATAGATGGGACCTAATATCTGGGGCGTGCAGCGCAAGGAGTAGTAGGCTTGCACTTTGTGCTTGAACACGCGTTCCGTGTTCTTCGTGGGGTCGTAGAGTTCGTGTTCGCGTTTCTTCATCAGACTGCCGCCTTCAGCTATCTTTCGCATCCGCTCGGCCACCACTTGCTGTCCTTCGTGGCGACGGCATTCGTTGAGGGGGACCGCCATCATGTCGTCGTAACTTTCGGCAATCTCGTTCATCCACACTGCGGCTACGATACTCCAGTCCAGCAGTCTCTCTGCCAATACTTGGTTCACTAGACCGATGCCGGTCATCACGCTGGTGCCGTTGGTGATGGAGAGTCCTTCGCGGATATGGATGCTGATGGGCTTCAGTCCGCATTCGCGCAAGACGTCGCCTGCCGGACGCCATTCGTCGTGGTAGTGCACTTCACCTTCGCCGATGAGCGTCAGTGCGATGTGTGCCAATTGCACCAGGTCGCCGCTGGCACCTACGCTGCCATGCTCGGGAATGAGGGGATAGATGCCGCGGTTGATAAATTCTGTGAGCAGGTCCACGACTTCGGTGTGGATGCCACTGCGCCCTTGTAGCAACGACCCCAGGCGGGCTATCATCGCGGCTTTGACGTAGAGGTCGGGTAGGGGTTCGCCGGCGCCGGTGGAATGGCTGCGAATAATGTTATACTGTAAATCTTTAAGGTATTGGTCGTCGACACGCCATTGTGCCATCGGACCGAAACCTGTGTTGATGCCATAGATCACTTTCTCTTTGGAGAATGCCTCTAGGAAGTGATAGCAGCGCTCCACTTCTGCCTTTGCTTTTGCGTCAACAGTAAGTGGGGCGCCTTCAAAAAGGCTTTCTACTATCTGTTCGTAATCAATTTTTGTTGTTGTCATAATCATATTACATAATATGCGAGCGCAAAGATATACATTTCTTTTCAAATACTACAAAAAAAAGAACAAATTTGTCATTTTTCTCATGGATTAAGTCTCTGTTGGGGCTGCTAATCGGATTTTTGAGCGTATTGTATGGCGGATGAAAAGTTTCGCAGATGAATCATTTTTGCCGCCGCAAACCATCGGACTGCTGCCCCCGAACTCGCAGGGACGTGAATTTCTTTCCCCTTTTTTATTATGGATACGTAAAAAATCATTATTTTTGTCGCGGAAAGTCGTCAAACCATTCCAAATACTGCTCTTATGCTCATGAAAATGAAACTTTTCGCAGGGGCCCTGCTCCTCTCTCTCTCGTCGGGCTACCTATTCGCTTCCGACATGTCCCTTCAGGCATCGCAAGCGTCTCTTAATCTTGCGGCGTCCGCCGATGCCTCTCCTCGTCAGTCTGTCCTCTTCAACTTCGGCTGGAAATTCCATGCCGGCGACCTCCAGGGGGCTGAGGCCGTATCCTTCGACGATGGCGGTTGGCGTGCCGTTGACCTCCCTCACGACTACCAGATCGAGCAGCCGTGGGTGACGCCCGGTCAGGATGAGCGCCCCGATACCAGCGACCCCGGGGCTAATATCAAGAGTCTCTTGTCTCCGCGCGGTTTCAAAGAGATGGGCATTGGTTGGTATCGCAAGACTTTCACACCTGATGAGGCCTGGCGCGGAAAGCGGGTCCTCGTGGACTTTGAAGGCATCCTTTATGTCGGTGATGCTTATTTAAACGGCCATTTCATCGGCAAAACGGACTACGGATACTTGGGCTTCGAGGCTGATATCTCCAAACTCCTTCGCTGGGGTGAACCCAACGTGCTGGCTGTGCGTGCCGACTCGCGTGCAGCCAACAATAGTCGTTGGTACACTGGCGCAGGTCTGTATCGTGATGTTCATATCGTTGTCACCGACCCTGCTCTCTTCTTCACCCGCCATCCGCTCCGTATCACTACAGCCTTCCCCGATGATGCTGCCGCGGCGCCACTCGTCCGTCTTGCCGCTGAGATTGCTTGTTCTGAGCGCGGATTACGCAACCTTTCGATCACTACACGCATCCTTGACCGCGAGGGCCGTTGCGTGGCGGAGCAGACCACCGAGGCTCCTTTCCGCGGCAACCAGAAGACGCGTGAATATGAGTTGCCCGCCATCTCTTTGCCCGATGCTCACCTGTGGGATGTCGATGATCCTTATCTTTACACGGCAGAAGTGACGGTGCGTCATGCCGACGGCGCTGTGGCCGACTGTGTCCGTTCGCGCTTTGGCGTTCGCAGGTTGGAATTCTCTCCTGCTTTCGGCTTGAAACTGAACGGACGCAAGGTGATACTTAAAGGTATAGCCAATCACCACACCCTCGGCGCCCTTGGTGCAGCGGCTTATCCCCGTGCCATCGAGAAACGCTTGCGCCTTCTCAAGGACTTCGGCTTCAACCATATCCGCACCAGCCACAATCCCTATTCCGAGAGCCTGCTCGACCTCTGCGACTCCCTCGGTATTCTCGTCGTGGATGAACTGTATGATAAATGGCTCACGCAATATTGTGGCGGACGTACACCATGGACGGAACTTTGGCAGCACGATATCCCGGAGTGGATTACGCGTGACCGCAACCATCCCAGCATCGTCTTCTGGAGCCTGGGCAATGAGTTGCAGACTTATTGGAACATCCCCTATGCCGATTGGGGCGTCACGCCGTACCGCATGATGAAACCGCTGCTGCGGCGCTACGATGATTCGCGCCTCCTCACCGTGGCGATGCATCCTCGCGGACGTTCCCAGGAGACGGATTCGCTGCCCGCACCGCTCGTGATGGAAACGGATATTGCGGCTTACAACTACCGCTATATGTATTTCCCCGGCGACGGCCGAAAGTTCCCTTGGATGATGTTCTATCAGAGCGAAGCCACCACGGCAGCCATGGGACCCAACTACTTTGAAATGGATCTCGACAAGGTCATAGGTCTTGCCTATTGGGGCGCTATTGACTATCTTGGTGAAAGTCAGGGATGGCCGGCCAAGGGTTGGGCGCAAGGGGTCTTCTATATCGACCTCACCACCAAGCCCAATGCCTATCTGGCCAAGAGCATCTTCTCCGACGAACCCGTCGTACATCTTTGTTTTCAGGAGCAAAGTCAGGACATCGAATGGAATGGCGTGCGCCAGCGCATACGTCGCCTCACCGACCATTGGACGCGCACGGCCGGCGAGGAACTGAACCTCACCGTCTATACCAACGCCGACGAAGTGGAACTTATCTTGAATGGCCGTAGTCTCGGCACCAAACGCAACGACCGTGCCAATGCCAAGGCTCGCAACCAGATTCGTTGGGATAAATTCACGTATGAGCCTGGTTATATTGAGGCTGTGGCACGTACTGGCGGTAAGGTTGTTGCCCGTCATCGTGTTGAAACAGCCGGCAAGGCTGTGGCGCTGCGACTTGTACCAGACCAGCAGACATGGCGTGCTGATGGTATCGATTTGCAGCATGTTCGTGTGGAGGCCGTCGATCGCAAAGGCCGTCGCGTCCCCGCTGCGAACGACGATGTCCAATTCTCTGTCACCGGTGCCACCCTCGCTGCAGTCAGCAGTGGTGATCACTATAGCGATGAACTCACACAGGTTGATCACCGCCGGCTCTACGAAGGTCAGTGCCTCGCTATCCTTCGTGCCACTTGTCAACCTTCAGAGGTTGTCCTCACCGCTACGGCTCCAGGCCTCAAGACCGCGAAGCTGAAACTGAGGAACGTGGCGCCTTGATGAGATGGGGCTGTCCCCAAAAAAGAATAAAAATAATGAAAAATGGGTGGGAAGTGTGTGTGTTTCGCAGAAAAACACTACTTTTGTGCCCGAAAGGCAGGGAATAGTGTATTGATGCTTCCTGTCTGACCACTAATTATTGAGTTACTTACCCCTAAAAACACAAGAGACTATGAAGAAGTATGTTTGCGACCCTTGCGGTTATGTTTACGATCCCGCTCTCGGTGATCCCGACAATGGCATTGAACCCGGCACCGCTTTCGAGGACCTGCCCGATGATTGGGTGTGCCCCATCTGCGGCGTAGGTAAAGAGGATTTCTCGGCTGAAGAGTAAAAAGTGACGCGCCAGAGAATGACGCCTTTCATGACCGCTGATCTGTTCGCGGTTTGATTTCTATGCACGTTTTGGACTACGAACAAGCCTTATCCCGCATGGCGGCCCTCTGCAGCGTAAGCGAACACTGTGAAAGTGAAATCCGGCTGAAGCTGCAGAAGGCCGCTCTGTCTGTTGATGATACCGAACGTGTTATCAGTCGCCTCTATGCGGAAGGCTATCTGAATACAGAACGCTACTGTCGGGCCTTTGCGCACGACAAGTTGCGTTTCGAGCATTGGGGAAGAGTGAAAATCGGACAGGCTTTGCACCTGAAGGGCTTGCCACACGAGGATATCCGTCAGGCGCTGCAGGACCTCAACGGGGAGGAATACCGGCAGGTGCTGCACGGCGTGCTCGCACAGAAGGCGGGGACGCTGCATGACGAGGACGAACGTATGCGGCGCGCCAAACTGCTTCGCTTTGCCGCTGGTCGGGGTTTCTCCGCCGACGAGGCCGTGAGGGCCGTTGCCTTCGTCTTGGAATCTTGATTCAATGAGGTGGCGGATTCCTCAAAATGAAGACGTTTTTCAAAAACTTATCTCTTTCCGGTACATCAAAAGAAACTTTTTCCTACCTTTGTACCCGAAATGACACCTATCATTACCGACCCGACGTGGATTTTCCTCGTCATGCTCCTTGTGCTGTTGCTGGCGCCTGTTATCTTCCGGCGTCTGCATATTCCGCATATCATCGGCCTCATCCTGGCCGGTGTGCTTTTGGGTGAGCATGGGTTCAACCTGCTGGAGCGTGATGCTTCGTTCGAACTCTTTGGTCAGGTGGGTATCTATTATATTATGTTTCTGGCCGGGTTGGAAATGGATATGGGTAGTTTCCGCCGTCATGGCCGGGGAGGAATCGTCTTCGGGGTACTTACTTTTCTGATACCGGCACTGATAGGCTTGTTTGCGGCTTACTATCTGCTGCATTTCAGTTGGGCTACCTCGCTGATGCTGAGTTGTATCCTGGCTTCTCACACCTTGGTCACTTATCCGATAGTAGGCCGTTACGGCTTAAGTAAGCACCCGAGTGTGGTTTACTCCATTGTGGCTACGGCCTTGGCCTCGTTTACCGCGTTGTTATTGTTGGCAATTGTTGTTCAGAACGAGCGCGGAGGGGGCGATTTGTGGTATTGGCTGCGTTTCACTGTGGGCATTACCTTATATATGTTTTTTGTGGCGTATGCCTTCCCGAAGGTCGGACGCTGGTTCCTGCGACGCAATGAAGATGCTGTCACGCAGTACGTGTTTATCCTCGTCATGGTCTTTATCAGCGCTTGTCTGGCTATGGCCGTGGGGTTGGAAGGTCTCCTGGGCGCTTTCATTGCTGGCTTGGTGCTGAACCGCGTGGTCCCTCACGGCGGACCGTTGATGACGCGTATCGAGTTCGTCGGTAATGCGTTGTTCGTGCCTTGGTTCCTTGTCGGCGTAGGTATGATTATCGACATTGGCATCCTGGTGCGCGATACCCATATCTTGCTGCTTTGTGGTGCCATTCTCGTGGTGGCTACATTGGGAAAATGGCTGGGAGCATTGACTATGCAGCGGATGTACCGGCTCTCGCGGGCCGACCGTCTCATCATGTTCGGCCTCACCAATTCGCATGCTGCCGGTGCCCTTGCTATCGTGATGATAGGTACCGACCCTGACATCGCATTGATGGACACCGATGTGCTCAACGCAACGGTTATCCTCATCCTTTTTTCTTGCATTATCAGTTCTCTGGCCACGGGAAAGGGGGCGCGCACCATCGCGCTGCGCACCAACGAATTGGAGCGCAATAAAGGTAGTTACCATGGTAAATGTCTTACGGCTTACGCTTATCCTCAGACGGTCGATGCGCTCACGCAACTCTCCATCATGATTCGTAATCCGCGCATTCACGATAGCATTATGGGGCTGGCGGTGTCTATGGACGATGACCCTGACGACAGTGTGCGGGCTCAAGGTGAGCACAATCTCGCGATGGCCAAGCAGATAGCAGCAGCGGCCGATGTCACCATGTCTACCATGAGTCGCATCAGTTCCAACGTAGCCAGTGCCATTACGCATACGATGAAGGAGGTGGATGCGGGTGAAATCATCATGGGCTTACACGAAAACGAAGAGGGACAATTGGCAGGCCGGCTTGGGGTGATTGCGCAGAGCGTCCTTTCCACGGCACACCGCGAGGTCTTGCTCGTACGTATGCTTATGCCGATAGGTACGATGCGGCATATCGTTGTGGCCGTTCCGCCCATGGCTGAATATGAGGTGGGCTTCTACAAATGGCTTGAACACCTGTGCCGTATCGGTGAACTCACGGCCCAGCCTATGCGCTTCCACACCATCGGCGACACGGGCTTTTATATTAAAGAATACGTCACTGAGCATCATCCATCGGTCACCTTGGAGATGCAGGTGGAGCGTGGCTTCGGCAATTTGCTTACGCGCTTGCCTTCAGAGGTCGGGAACGACTATTTGTTGGCTGTCATCACGTCTCGCAGCGGTTTTATTTCACATACACCCGCACTCAATACTGTGCCTGCCTACCTAGCCCGACATTTCAATAACGCCAATGTAATCCTTCTCTATCCCGACCAGTATGGCGACCCGCAGGAATCTCTCTCGGTATTCGCTCCGAATGGTCAGAGTGTCACTCAACGTCAACTGCTCTTTGAGGAATGGTTGCGTAAGATACGGGAATAGGGGTTTATATCTAACAGACAATGATTCAACTTCGCAATATACACAAGAACTTTGGCTCACTGAGCGTGCTCAAAGGTATTGACCTTGACATCGCCAAGGGTGAGATTGTCAGTATTGTTGGCCCCAGCGGTGCCGGCAAGACGACATTACTTCAGATTATGGGAACGCTGGATAGTGCTGATAGCGGCACGGTCTCTATCGGTGGCACCGATGTCAGTCGTCTTTCCTCGAAGGCGCTTGCACGTTTCCGCGGTCAGCACATAGGTTTCGTCTTTCAGTTCCATCAGTTGCTCCCTGAATTCACGGCACTCGAGAATGTGATGATTCCGGCCCTCATCGCAGGTACCAGTCGCAGCGAGGCACGCAAGCGGGCAGAAGAGTTGCTTGCCTTTATGGGACTTAGCGAACGTGCCTCTCACAAGCCGGCCCAACTGTCGGGAGGCGAGAAACAACGCGTGGCTGTGGCCCGTGCCTTGGTCAACAAACCTGATGTCGTCCTGGCCGACGAACCGAGCGGCAGTCTTGACTCTGCCAACAAAGCCGAACTGCATGCCCTTTTCTTCCGTCTTCGTGAGGAACTCGGGCAAACATTTGTTATTGTCACTCATGACGAACAACTTGCAGCAACCACTGACCGCACCATTCATCTGCGCGACGGCATCATTGAAAATGTCAACGGTGTCGCCGATAACGACACCGGAACTGCCACCGCCGGCACCGACACCGGAACTGCCACCGCCGACACCGACAACGGAACCACCATTGAAACCGACCCTGTGATATGAAACTTCAATTAGGACGCATCAATCATCTCTCCGTAGTACGTTTCGCCGAACATGGGGCTTACCTTGCAGGTGGTCCCGAAGACATTCTTCTCCCCAAGAAATATGTGCCGGAAGAAACGAAAATCGGCGATGAAATGGATGTTTTTGTGTACTTGGATGCTGAGGAACGACTCGTGGCAACCACCGAGACGCCGCTGGCGCAGGTGGGGGATTTCGCATGGTTGAAGGTGGCTTGGGTGAATAACTTCGGTGCTTTCCTCGACTGGGGCCTCACCAAAGATCTCTTCGTCCCCTTCCGCGAACAAAAGATGAAGATGCAGAAGGACCACTATTATCTGGTGCATCTTCATGTGGATCCTGCTACCTATCGGATTATGGCTTCTGCCAAAGTTGAACGTTATCTTTCCACCGACTATCCTCCCTATCACGGGGGTGATGAGGTGCAATTGCTGATTTGGCAGAAGACCGACCTCGGCTTCAAGGCTATTGTGGACAACCGGTTCGCCGGCTTGCTCTTCGACGATGAAATCTTCCGCACCTTGCATAGCGGTGATCGCGTGACGGCTTATGTCAAGCAGGTCCGTCCCGATGGAAAAATCGACCTTTCCCTGCAGAAGAAAGGCCAGCGTGCCGTCGTGGATTTCAGTGAGACCTTGTTAAATCACCTGCAGACCAACGGGGGACGTACGCCGCTCGGTGACAAGAGTCCTGCCGACGAGATTTATGCAGTCTTTGGTGTCAGTAAGAAAGTGTTTAAAAAGGCGGTGGGTGACCTCTACAAACGTCACCTTATTATTATAGAACCCGACGGACTTAAATTGTCGGACAATTAGCGTTTGGCTAATACGTTAGTCTTCTCAAGAAAGCATATGGCCTTTACCGTTTAAGGCACCGTCCCTCAATACACCCTCTCTGCAATTTGGCGAATGCTGTCTGTGGCGCTGAGCGTGTAGAAATGCAGACTCGGGATATCGTGTGCAATCAGGTCCTGGCATTGGCTTACGGCCCATTCGATGCCTACCTGCTTCACGTCTGCGTCGCTCTGGCAACGGCGTAATTCAGCATAGAGTGCAGGAGGAAAATCGCAGCGGAAGGTCTTGGGGACCATGGATAACTGTGACAGTTTGGTGAGAGGCTTCAGACCGGGGATAATGGGTATGTTGACGCCTGCTTTGCGGGCTTGACGCTGGAATTCATAGAACTTGTCGTTGTCGTAGAACAGCTGCGTGATGGCCACTTTTGCCCCGCGATGCTGTTTCTCTAACAGTACCTGAATGTCGGCTTCCAGGTTGGGGGCTTCTTCGTGTTTCTCGGGATAACAAGCCACGCCGAAATCAAAAGGCGTTCCTTTGACTTTCATGGGTGTACCGTCAGCGAAGCAGCCTTCATTGAACTGGTTCACTTGGTCGATGAGTTCCATGGCATGCGTGTAGCCGCCAGGTGTCGGCTGATAACTGCTCTCCTCTTTAGCCTTGTCACCGCGAAGCAGAAAGACATCACTGATTCCAAGGAATTGTAAGTCTAACAACGCATATTCTATATCTTCTCGCGTAGAACCGGAACAGACGAGATGCGGAATTACCGGAATACTGTAGCGCTGCTGAATGGCAGCGGAAATTGCAATGGTCCCAGGTCGGCGGCGCACACGTCGGCGCTCCACCAGTCCGTTCTCCAACTCGCGATAGACATACTCTGCACGGTGGGTCGTGATGTTGATGTGGCGCGGGCTGAACGGGGCCAGTGTTTCAATTGTCTTGAAAATGGCTTCGGTGCCTGTGCCTTTCAGGGGCGGCAGAACTTCGAAGGAGAAACCAGGTCTTTCCACGACCTTCTCAGTGGATGAGGTGGCAGATACCTTTGGATAAAGTTGTGATAGCATTGTTCCTGTCTTTTCTTAGGCGCCCCGTGTGGTTCTCTTATGGACAGCCTGATGTGAAATCGCAGCAAAGGTAAGCATAAATATGGAAAAAGGATACATTCCGAATATAAAAAACTAAAAATCGCTTTCTTGCTCCTCCTAATTATTCACCGAAGATCCTCTTTATATCTTTTTTTGAACGTGTAATTGCTGTATAATTGGCCGTTAAATTTTCGTTAATAGTTTGAGTGGTCGAGCCGATACGCTCGAAGGCGCGGAATGTGTCGTCGCATTCCTCAATATAGTCTGTTTCCAGTTGCGATTTCGTTCGCCAAGAATAGCTTTTAGCGTAATGTCGGTGTAATGAAGATAAGGCTAAAAGCGGTCAAAATCCAAATCTTCCTCACTTTTTGGGATTATAATCCGAAATTTGCCAGTAGAATTCGATTTTCGTTGTCTCTTTCTATTAAATAACCTATAAATATTGTTTCACGGCATTTTATCGGCGACCCAGGAAGTTGACACCTACGGTGAAGAAGGCATTATAGTTGGCCCAATGGTCTTTTTCACTCTGTCCATCGTAAATGGAATTTTCTGACTCATGGGGAGTGATGCCTATGTCAAAACCCACATTGCTGTACAGGCGTCCGAAATTAAAGCCTAAACCTAGACGAACGGCCGAATCGAAGAACAGCCGCGTTCCGCTGAAACCAACCGTCAAGCCGCCAAATGGCTGGAGGAAGAGGTTGGGACCGATGTTCATGTGATAACTGACGAGCACAGGAACGTAAAAGCAATGATTCTCTTCAACGGTGCGGTACCTGTCGCTGTAATTATTATAGGAGTATTCCCAATCAAGTTGCCCCTTGTTCATATACTGCAGGCCCGTCTCCAGGAAGAGAGGGATTCTGGCAATCTGGTAGTCAAAGCCAAAACCGCCCTGAACGAAGAAGATACCGCCGGCTTCTCCCACGCCCAAAGATGTGCCGGCACGAAAACTCATGTGCATACGGTCCGGAACGCGGTTGTTGTCATCGGGATCATCACGTTCCTCCTCCGTTACGTCGGGGCCGGGGGCTTGAGAGAAAGACTCCTTTTCGCCGTTCTCATAGTTAATCACTTGTATCTCCGATTTAAGCAGGCTGTACGTCGGCCCTTCAAGATTGGAGAACTTCTTGTACTTGACCTCCGTGCCCGTGATTTCCGTGACTTTGCTGATAATCGTCGAACCGTCGGTCTTCACGATGACATCCTGTGCCGAAGCAAATACGGGACACAAGAACAGGAATAAGAATAGGAATTTTTTCATTGTTAGTTTTATTAGGTCAGTAGTGTTACGCGGCAAAAATACACATTAGTTACTAATTATCAAAGAATTAGAGATAAAAATGCCAAATCCCGCAATCTTTTTGCCCCTTGCCAAGAAAATGACCTGCGCTGCATCGCCTTTTTAGCAAGAAAAAAATATTTTTTAACAAAATCTGCCTACATACTACATAAAACGCTCCACTACTGGAGGGGGATTCACTTCAGGGCCGTCCCCTGTCACTTCTTCTTCCCCCTCATCATTCTAATCAATCGTGATTTTAGTCACGCCCGCATTCGTGAACTCAGCCATTGGCAGCAGTCTCTCTGCCAATTATTCAATGTCAAAAAAGATATAAGATTGGTGCAGCCCATTCACGGCTTTGATCGCTTTCTTAATGACAGGTGGGCGCTGAAGAATGAAAAAACAAGGGGTCCACTTCATCATTGAAGTGGACCCCTTTCTTGTTATTGAACGTTTCTTTAGTTCTTGCAGCACAATGGCTTCAACTGCTTGAAGAAGTCATTGCCTTTGTCGTCGACGAGGATGAAGGCGGGGAAGTCTTCGACTTCAATTTTCCAGATAGCCTCCATGCCGAGTTCGGGATATTCTACGCATTCGATGGACTTGATGCTTGACTGTGACAGTACGGCTGCTACGCCACCGATGGTGCCGAGGTAGAAACCGCCGTGTTTCTGGCAGGCGTCAGTCACCTGCTGTGAACGGTTGCCCTTGGCTATCATCACCAGACTGGCACCGTGATCCTGGAACTCGTCCACGTAGGGGTCCATACGGTTGGCCGTGGTCGGACCCATGGAGCCGCAGGGATAGCCTTCGGGCGTCTTGGCGGGTCCGGCATAGAGCACGGGATAGTCTTTGAAGTACTGTGGCATCTCCTCGCCAGCATCCAGACGTGCTTTCAACTTGGCGTGAGCGATGTCGCGGGCAACAATGATGGTGCCTTTCAGGTTCACGCGGGTGGAGACGGGATATTTCGTCAGTTCGGCACGTACGGCATCAATGCCTTTTGACAGGTCAATCTCTATGCCCTTTGTGCCTTCGCCCGGACGACGCAGTTCTTCGGGAATCAGTTCCGTGGGATTGCTGTCCATCACTTCCAGCCACACACCGTCGCGGTTGATTTTGGCTTTGATGTTGCGGTCGGCCGAACAACTCACGCCCATGCCGATGGGACACGAGGCACCATGACGGGGCAAGCGGACCACGCGGATGTCGTGGGCCATGTATTTTCCGCCGAACTGTGCTCCGAGTCCGATATTGTGTGCTTCTTTCAGCAGCTTCTTTTCCAAATCGACGTCGCGGAAGGCACGACCAGTCTCGTCGCCCGTCGTGGGCAGTCCGTCGTAGTACTTGATGCTGGCGAGTTTCACCGTCAGTAAGTTCTTCTCAGCCGATGTGCCACCGATGACAAAAGCGATGTGATAAGGCGGACAGGCGGCGGTGCCGAGGCTCTTCATCTTCTCTACGAGGAAGGGGATGAGCGTGCCTTCGTTCTGGATGGTGGCCTTGGTCATCGGATAGAAATAGGTCTTGTTGGCCGAACCGCCCCCTTTTGCCACCATCACGAAGCGGTATTCGGCGCCCTCGGTGGCTTCAATGTCGATTTGTGCGGGCAGGTTGCAGCGGGTGTTCACCTCGTCGTACATATTCAACGGGGCGTTCTGCGAATAGCGAAGGTTGTCGTTCACGTACGTGTTGAATACGCCGCGCGAGAGGGCTTCTTCGTCCTCAAAGCCCGTCCATACCTGCTGACCCTTCTCGCCGTGGATGATGGCGGTGCCGGTGTCCTGGCAGAAGGGGAGGATGCCTTTTGCCGATGTCTCGGCGTTACGCAGGAACTGCAGGGCTACGTATTTGTCGTTTTCCGAAGCCTCGGGGTCGGTGAGGATGGCAGCGACTTGTTTGTTGTGCTCGCGGCGGAGCATGAACTCGCAGTCGTGGAAGGCTTGCTGCGCCAGAAGCGTCAGTGCCTCGGGCGAGACCTTGACAATCTCCTTGCCTTCGAAGGTGGAAGTGGTTACGCCGTCGCGCGTGAGCAGGCGGTATTCGGTCTTGTCTTCGCCCAGCTGAAACATAGGGGCGTACTTGAAATCGGGTTTGTTGGCCATAGGTTATCTCGTTTAAGAGTTTAAGGTGCAGCCGAAGACTGCGGTTTAAGGGGTTTAAGAGTTTGATAGAGTGGCGCAAAGATACAAATTATTTTTTATATGCGCGCGAAGTTGCGGAAAATATTTGTTCGGGCAAGGAATCAAACGGGCTCTGACCTCTTCAGCAGGGGGAAATAGCGGCCGTAGGTGAGCATGCGCCACACCCATTCCAGCGGACCGAAGCGGAAATAGTGCAGCCAGAGGTGGCTGAGCACGATTTGCACGGCAAAAACGCCCATGGCGATGAGTTCCACGTAGATGAGGCCCACCCGGGTGCCTAATCCGAAGCCCATGCCATAGAAGATGAGGATGCCGATGACCGACTGGCTGATATAGTTGGTGAGGGCCATGCGTCCGGGGGCTGCCAGCATCTTTACGGGTTTGAGGCTGAAGGCCGCTACGTAGCACGCGGCCAGCGGGATGACGCTGAACGCGTAAAGTGCGGAATGGAGGGTAAGACCCCATGGCTGATGATGGGTGGCGCTCCAGGCGTAGGCGAACGAGAGGAGGAGGGCCGGCAGGGTGAGCCGGCGGAGCAGAGGCCGCAACGGCAACTCTGGCAGGCGGGCATAGAGGCGGTGCTTACCGATGAGATAGCCCAAAATGAAGAGGCCGAGCACCTTGGGCAGGCGGTGGCCGCTCACAAATTCCCAGATGCGTTCGTAAGCCCCCTGGCAGAGGAAAGCAAACATCTGCGGATAGGAATGTGCGTCGCGCAGCCAGGTGGCGAAGTTGTCCTCAGTGATGCCGCGTGTGTCGGCTTCGTTCCACCAGGCCTGATAGAAAGGGGCGGCAAAATCCATTCCGCAGAACTCGGTGAGGGCGTCGAGGACCACCGGCACCAGGATGAGGGCGGCGGCAAGATAGAGAAGGGTAGGGGTGGAACGGCGCACGAAGAGCGTCAGCAGCAGTCCGCCCACTGCATAGAGCAGGAGAATGTCGCCGCTCCAGATGAAGAGTAGGTGCAGCAGTCCGATGGCCACGAGGATGAGCATGCGCCGCACGAAGAGGCTGAGACTGTGACGCTCCAGGATGAGGGCGAAGCCGATGCCGAAGAGCAGGGAGAAGATGGTGTAGAACTTGCCGTCGATGAACAGATACTGCAGGAAACGCACGACACGGTCGGCTGCGGCGGTGGGTAGCGCTTCCTGAGCAGAAGGGCTGAGGAAGGTCCACAGTGCGAACTCAGGGAAGTTGGCCAGGGCTATGCCCATCAAGGCCGTGCCACGCAGGGCATCGAGCACTACGTGACGCTGGAGGCCCGTGGTCGGGCCCGCCGCTGTGGCTGCTGCCTGTGATGCGGCGCTACTCATCGTAGTGCTGGAAAAGGAAGTCGTTGTAGGGGTATTTCTGCACGTGCAGCTGGCGCACGCGATCGTAGAGCACTTGGCGCAGCTGCTCGCAGTTGGTCTTCTCGCGGGCGCTGATGAACAGACAGTCTTCGCCCATGCGGGCCATCCATGTCTGCTGCAGGTCGGCCAGACTGAGGTTCTCACGTGAAACGGGGGTGAGGTCATCGGGGTCCTTCGGCGTGAAGGTGTAGGCATCCACCTTATTGAATACGAGCATCGAAGGCTTGTCGGCGCAGCTCAGGTCGCTGAGCGTTTTGTCAACGACCTTGATCTGCTCTTCGAAATCCGGGTGTGAAATATCTACCACGTGAACCAGCAGGTCGGCCTCGCGCACTTCGTCGAGGGTGCTCTTGAACGACTCGATGAGGTCGGTGGGCAGCTTGCGGATGAAACCCACGGTGTCGGAGAGGAGGAAGGGCAGGTTGTCGATGATGACTTTGCGCACGGTGGTGTCGAGGGTCGCGAACAGTTTGTTTTCAGCAAAGACCTCGCTCTTCGAGAGCAGGTTCATCAGCGTGCTTTTGCCCACGTTGGTGTAGCCCACAAGCGCCACGCGGATCATGCGGCCGCGGTTGCCGCGCTGCGTGCTCTTCTGACGGTCGATATCGGCCAGACGCTGCTTCAGCAGGCTCATGCGGTTGAGGATGATGCGGCGGTCCATCTCAAGTTGCGTCTCACCCGGACCGCGCAGACCCACGCTGCCTTTGCCGCCGCCCGAACCCGAACCGCCTCCCTGTCGCTCAAGGTGCGTCCACAGGCGTTGCAGGCGCGGCAGCATATAGCGATACTGCGCCAGCTCCACCTGCGTCTTGGCGTTGGACGTCTGTGCGCGCATGGCGAAGATGTCGAGGATGAGACTGGTGCGGTCAAGGATCTTCACCTTCAGCACCTGTTCGATGTTGCGGAGCTGCTTGGCGCTGAGCTCGTCGTCGAAGATGACCATTCCTACCTCGCGGTCGGCATCTTCTTCCGCGACGATATACGCACGGATCTCATCGAGCTTACCCTTGCCCACGTAGGTCACCTGATTGGGACCTCCCACACGTTGTGTGAAACGCTTGACGGTGACGGCTCCGGCCGTGGTGGCGAGGAACTCCAGTTCATCAAGATACTCCGTCGTCTTGCGCTCGTCCTGTTCGGGGGTGATAAGACCCACGAGCACAGCCGTTTCGGTCTGTGCTTCTGTGATAACAAATTCTTTCAAACGGACCGGTTCTTTATTTCACCTGAATGACCAGATACTTGCTGGCGCTCCAGAACTTCTCGGGAGCCGTGATCTTCAGGACGTACTGGTCCTTGGCATCCTTTGTCAGGCTATAGCTGCCTTCGGGGTGGTTCGTCAGGAGCTTCGCGCTCTTGCTGTAGAGCTTGATCTCCTTGTCGATGCGCGTGTCGATCTTGGTGAAATAGTTCTTGTTGAAGTCCTTGCTCTGCAGCACATCACCCTTTAGCAGAATCTTCTGCTCCTTGAGCTCTGCCTTCGTGCCGAACACAAACCATGCACTGTGCAGGTCCTTGTCCTGGCTTTCGATGGTCTGCTGCTTCTGGGCATTGTCTTCCTGCAGGTTGCTGACATTCTCGCTGAGGGCGTTGATCTGCTCGCCCTGCTCTGCGATCTGAATGTCTTTCTCGGCCAGCTGAGCTTCCATCTCCTGAATGCGCGTGGTTTGTTCTTCCAGCTGTGCAGAAAGGTTCTGGATGGTTTTGGTGAGCTTCTCCACGTTGATGGTAGAGGTCTTCAGACGCTCCTTGAGCTGTGCGATGCGCTCGCGGTTCTGTTGCATTGCTTCGCGGATGAAGGACATATTCTCGCGGATCACCTGTTTCGAAGATGCCGCTTCGGGGTTGCTGTTGGCGACCGTGATGCGACCCTCGGCTTCGTTGATCTGACGGAAACCTTCCTGAACCTCGTTGATGGACCCCATGATCTCGTTGAGCTCCGTCTCTTTCTCGTCAATCACTTGCATGAGTGAATCGCGCTCCATCTGAGCACGCTCCTCTGCTTTCTTGAAATCGTTGCAAGCCACCAGCATCATCATGCAAAGTGGCAAAATCATTAACTTCTTCATATTCTATTTTCTATCTTTTGTGCAGCTTTTGGCTGCGGTTTAAGTTGCTCGCCTTGCTCGCGGTTTAAGGGTTTAAGTTGCTCGCCTTGCTCGCGGTTTAAGGGGTTTAAGGTGCTCGCCTTGCTCGCGGTTTAAGCTGCTCGCTTTCCTTCCCGAAGGCGGTCCTATTCCTGGGCGTTCTCGCCCAGGTACCTTGCTTGCGGTCTAAGCAGCTCGCCTTGCTTGCGGTTTAAGCAGCTCGCCTTGCTTGCGGTTTAAGCTGCTCGCCTTGCTTGCGGTTTAAGCTGCTCGCCTTCCTTCCCGGAGGCGGTCCTATTCCTGGGCGTCGTCGCCCAGGTAAGCACCCGTATAAAGGCCTGCCAGCGAAGCCGCCTCGTCCCCTGCCGCCTCTTACCCCCTTCACACCGCGCTAGCCCAAATGGTAAATGGTACCTGGTCTAATGGCAAATGTGAGGGCTTAGAGGGTCCCTGCGCCTACCACGATGACAAACTCTCCGCGCGGCTCATGCTCCATGAAATGCGCCAGAACCTCAGTCGTTGTGCCGCGTACGACCTCCTCGTGGATCTTCGAGATCTCACGGCAGACAGACACGGGGCGTTCGGGGCCGAAGACCTCCACAAACTGCTGCAGTGTCTTGATTACACGGTGCGGAGACTCGTAGAACACCATTGTGCGTGTCTCACCAGCCAGCTGTGACAGGCGCGTCTGGCGTCCTTTCTTCTGTGGCAGAAAGCCCTCGAAGCAGAACTTGTCGCAGGGCAATCCCGAGACGACCAGGGCCGGCACGAAAGCCGTAGCACCAGGAAGACAGCTCACCTCCACACCAGCACGTGACGCTTCACGTGCCACCAGAAAACCCGGGTCGCTGATACCGGGAGTGCCTGCGTCGCTGATGACGGCCACTGTCTCTCCGGCGCGCAGACGCTCTACGATACGCTCCACTGTCTGGTGCTCGTTGAACTTATGGTACGAGAGCATGGGGCGGTGGATATCGAAGTGCTTTAGCAGCAGACCGCTTGTGCGCGTGTCTTCGGCCAGGATGAGGTCGGCTTCTTTGAGCACGCGCAAGGCACGGAGCGTGATATCTTCCAAATTGCCTACGGGGGTGGGAACCAGATAAAGCATACGCGGCAAAGATAGGTATAAATTGTGATTCACGAATCACTTTTTATAATTAATTTGCGTTTTGGCCTGTATTTTAGTCTTATTTCTTTGGTCGTGAACGAATAAAGTACTACTTTTGGCCTCGTAAAGCGACAAAAAGTAATATGACAGGCTCAAAAGACTATAATGGAGAGATGATGCGCCGGGGGCGTGTGGAGGTGATCTGCGGTTCTATGTTTTCCGGCAAGACCGAGGAACTGATTCGCAGAATGAAGCGGGCGAAGTTCGCACGGCAGAAAGTTGAGATCTTCAAGCCTGCCATCGACGTGCGCTACAGTGAGGAAGACGTGGTCAGCCACGAAGGCAACGCAATCACCTCCACGCCTGTGGAGAATGCCGCCAGCATCCTCCTCATGGGCTCCGACTGCGATGTCCTGGGCATTGACGAGGCGCAATTCTTCGACGATCAGATCGTCGGCGTATGCAACGAACTCGCCAACCGCGGTATCCGCGTCATTGTGGCCGGGCTGGACCTCGATTTCAAGGGGCTGCCCTTCGGCCCCATGCCCCAGCTCTGCGCTATCGCTGACGACGTCACCAAGGTGCACGCCATCTGCGTCAAATGCGGCGCCCTGGCCTATGTCAGCCATCGTATCGTGGCTGGCGAAAAACAAGTAATGCTGGGCGAGACACACGAATACGAACCCCTCTGCCGCGACTGCTACCAAAAACTCCTTTCCCCCCACCCCTAACCGCCCTCCGCCCCCCTGCCGCCCCTTGCCGCCCTGCCGCCCCTTGCCGCCCTCCGCCCCCTGCCGCCCCTTGCCGCCCCTGCCCCCTGCCGCCCCTTGCCACCCCCTGCCGCCCTCCGCCC
>JAILCU010000096.1 GCA_024690405.1 Bacteroidales bacterium | reverse complement strand
GACTTGCAGATATGTATGCCTCGGTCGTTGACGATATTTGTCTTCACCACACGGTTGCCGTTGGCCTGCATCACCTGCGCCAGCGCCCATCCCAGCAGATTGTTGCGTACGTGTCCGAGATGTAAGGGCTTATTGGTATTTGGCGATGAGTATTCAATCATTACGAGGGGTGAATTCTCATCAACGGGTTTGAGTCCGTAGTTCTCATCGTTCTGTATGTCAGTCAGCAGACTCACCCAGCAGGCATCAGCGATGACCATGTTCAGGAAACCCTTGATGACATTATATCTTGCCACCACCTCAGGCAGGTTCTCCACCAGATACTGTCCTATCTCCTGTGCTGTAGCCTCGGGAGCCTTGCGGCTCATCTTCAGGAAGGGGAACACGACGAGGGTCAGATGTCCCTCAAACTCTTTCTTGGTCGTGCTCAGTTGGACCATGTCTTCGGACACTGACTGCCCGTATAAAGATTGGATTGCTGCCTGTACCGCAGCCGTGAGTGTAGTCTCGATTTGCATACCTTATTATATATATAAGTAGATTTTGGCTGCAAAGGTACTGATTATTTGCGACTTAACGGGGAGATTTTACGTTTTATTTATAACAATTCACGATTTTGTGCACAAAAAAGCCACCCTTGTGAGGTGGCTTAAAGTTGTAATGGATCGATGTCCTATATTACTGGATCGCTGCATCGAGCTCAGCACCAGCCTTGAACTTCACCTGCTTCTTGGCAGCAATCTTGATGACTTCCTTCGTACGGGGGTTGATGCCCTGACGAGCGTCGCGCTTTGCAATGGCAAAAGTACCAAAGCCAATGAGGGAAATCTTATCGCCTGCTTTGAGGGCGTCAGCGATAGCCTCGAGGGTAGCCTCAAGTGCTTTCTTGGAATCTGCTTTTGTCAGGCCGGCTTTGGCGGCGATAGCATTTGTTAAATCTGTCTTGTTCATTTTGATTTTTATTAATAGGGTTAAAAAAAGGATTCTTTTGAATGTGAAAAGGCTTTGTTTATTTAAAAAGTTGTGGCAAATATATGGAAAGATTGCTTTCTGAGCAAGTTTTTAGGCAAAAAAGACACCTTTTAAGTCATTTTTATATGGTTTTAGGGTAAAATCCCCCTAAAAATACCTACTTTTGCGCGCTAAAACAATGTAAATAGTATATTATTATGAATCTTAATATGCCTCCAGTGACCAAGAACCTGCTCATCATCAACATTTTGATGCTTCTGGCTAAATATGTGGCGGTGCGGTATGGTATAGATTTTGATGACCTTCTGGGTTTGCATTTCTTCTTGGCCTCGGATTTCCGCCTTTATCAGTTCTTTACCTATCTGTTTGTGCACGCTGACATCTGGCATCTGTTCTTCAATATGTTTGCGGTTTGGATGTTCGGCCGTCTGATGGAGCAGGTGATGGGGTCGCAGCGGTTCTTGTTCTACTATCTGGTGTGCGGCTTGGGCGCAGGCCTCGTGCAGGAAGGGGTGCAATACATTGAGTACATCATCAGCGGCCTGCAGGCTTATAATTCGGTGAACATCGAGGGCATGACAATGCCAATGGATGCTTATTTGAACCGTTGGACTACGATCGGTGCCTCTGGTGCGGTATATGGTATCTTGTTGAGTTTCGGCATGACGTTCCCCGAGGAGCGCCTGTTTATCATTCCTTTCCCCTTCCCGATCAAGGCCAAATGGCTGGTGATCGGATATGCCGTGATCGAACTGATGAGTGCCATGGGCAATCGTGGAGATAACGTGGCTCACATGGCTCACTTGGGTGGCATGCTCTTTGGCTTGGCGCTGATTCTGTATTGGCGTAAAAAAGGCGGAGGCAATAACCACTTTTATGGAGGCGGTTATGGCGGCTTTGGCGGGAACGACAGCTATTTTACGCGTTATGAGGATGTGACCGATCGGGCTGACCGTCCCGGTGTGCTGCAGCGCGTGAAACAGTGGTGGGCTAATCTCCGCAAACCTAAAATGCGCGTACATGAAGGCAGCTCGAAACACGCGGATGATATGGCTTGGCGTCAGCAGAAAAAGGACCGTGAGGAAGAGATTGACCGTATCTTGGAAAAGGTGAAGAAAGGCGGTTATGACAGTCTTACGGCCGATGAGAAACGCAAACTTTTTGATGCAAGTAATCCATGAAATGGGTGAGGACATTTTTGGTGCAGCTGTTTTTGGGAGCTAATGTGGCTACCATCCTTCTCTTGTGGGCCAGCTGTGCCGTGACCTATCTCCCGCCTGACTGGCATCCCCGTCTGGCCTTGCTCTCACTGGTCTTCCCTGCTTTCTTGCTGGCGAATGTGCTGTTCGTGCTCTTTTGGCTGGTGTTTAAATTCAAATATGTGTGGGTGCCTCTGGTAGGACTCTTGGCCTGCTGTAGTTTTATTTACGATTATTTTCCCCTCCATTTCAAGGGTGCCGTAAGTGACAGCACGTTGAAAGTAGTCTCGTATAACACCCATAGCTTTGGCGGCAAGGAAGCGCGGTTGGATGATGGCTCGAACATCGTCGTCAACTTTCTGCTGGGTACAGGGGCGGACATCATCTGCCTGCAGGAGAGCTCAAAGCATAGCCAATATCTCCTTTCGCTGGAGGAGGCCGGCTATGAATGTGCCAGTGAGAAGGAGTTTATGATCTGTTCGCGGCTCCCTATCCTCTCCACAGACACTCTGGCGCTGCCGGGACAAACCGCGCATTGCCAGTATGCCTATCTCCTTGATGGTCAGGATACGATTATGGTCGTCAATCAGCATTTGGAGAGCAACCGCCTTTCACCCCAGGTGAAGAATGCTTATGTGGAAGCGTTGCAGGTGCATGAGACCGATTCCATGCGAAAGGGCCTTCAACCCGTGGCTGACCTCTTGACGGTGGCTTTTCCTGTGCGTGGCCAGCAGGTTGATAATGTACAGCGTCTGGTCGAATCTTGGTTGCCGCGTCCGTTGATTTTATGCGGTGATTTCAATGATACGCCTGTGTCTTATGCTCATCGTGTGCTCACGCGCCATCTGAGTTCTGCATTCACCCAGAGTGGCTGCGGATTGGGGTTCACCTTTCATGATAAAGGCTTTCCCGTACGCATTGATCATATCCTTTTTAGCGGCAGTCATTGGAAAAGTGAACAGACGGCAGTGTGCGACACGATAATGAGTTCTGATCATTACCCAATTTACACTTTATTGGGCAAAAAAGACCGATAAAGCATCAATTTTATATTAAAAAACCAAATATTTGCCACTTTAGCGTCGTTCTTCCATAAAAAAAGCGTATATTTGCGCGCTATTTTGCGAAGAATAGCCCTTGATAAGCAAAAATAATAAACTTAAATAACCAATTTATTAAAATGCAAAACAAAGGAATTGTTAAAACTTTTGCCGTCCTCTTGGCACTGGTTTGCGTATTCTACCTGAGCTTCTCGTTCGTGACAAGACACTACGAGAGCAAGGCGGAAAAAATCGCAGCCGTCGAGGGCGAAGCGGCGGGTCAGCATTATCTCGATTCGCTCCTCAACGAACCTGTTTATCTGGGCATCTGGACGCTCAAGGAATGCCGCGAAATGGGTATCGGCCTCGGCCTCGACCTGAAGGGCGGTATGAACGTCATCCTCGAGGTTTCCGTACCCGACGTGGTCAAGGCTTTGGCTGATCACAAGGAAGACCCCAATTTCAATCAGGCGGTGGAGCAGGCTAAGGTTGAAGCCCAGCAAGGCCAGAGTGATTTTATCTCATTGTTTGTCAAGGATTACAAGGCGATCGCGCCGAACAGTAATTTGGCAGAACTCTTCGCAACACAGCAGCTGCGTGGAAAGGTGACCACCAAGAGCACCGACCGTGAGGTCGAAGCCGTCTTGCGCGAGGAAGTGAAGGCTGCTATTGATAATTCTTTCAATGTTATCCGCACACGTATCGACCGCTTTGGTGTCGTCCAGCCTAACATTCAGGCCCTTGAGGGTCAGGAAGGCCGCATCATGGTGGAACTTCCGGGTATCAAGGAACCGGATCGTGTACGTAAACTCCTGCAGGGCTCCGCCAACCTGGAGTTCTGGGAGACTTATACGACTTCTGAGGCTGTGCCTTATCTCATCTCCCTCGACACCAAACTGGGTGCAGAAGGTGTAGAGAATAGCGAGACCGATACGCTCGAGCAGGCCATTAAGGATATTGAAAAATCCATCCAGACGTCTTTGCCTGAGGGCTACACCGCTGATGTCTCCGCTAAGATTGTCAACGCTAAGGACTCTGCCGTGAGCGACGAGGAACTGGCTAACATCGCTAAGAAAGCGGAAGGCGACGATGCCGAAGCTCAGACCCAGGCGCAGTCGGCTAAAGACCTGGAGGAGGCGCTGAAAGCTCATCCGCTGTTGGCCCGTCTGCAGGTCCTCAACCAGGACAACGGTGCCGTGGTTGGCTATGCCAGCAAACGCGATATGGAGGCGCTCAACGCGCTCTTCGAGAGCCCCGAGGCTAAAGCTGTTCTCCCCGCTGACATGAAACTCCTTTGGGGCGTAAAGGGCATCGACAAGAACGAAGAGCTCTTCGAACTTTATGCCATCAAGGTCACCGAACGCAACGGCCGTGCTCCCCTCGAGGGTGACGTCGTCACCGATGCAAAGGACGAGTTCGACAATAATGCTCGTCCCTGTGTCTCTATGCAGATGAACGTGGAAGGTGCCCGTCGTTGGGCGGCCCTCACCAAGGCGAATGTGAACCGTCCCATCGCGATTGTTCTTGATAATTATGTGTACAGCGCACCTAACGTGCAGAACGAGATTACGGGTGGTAACTCGCAGATCACCGGTCACTTCACCCCCGAAGATACTCGCGACCTGGCCAACGTGCTGAAGTCTGGTAAGATGCCGGCTCCTGCCAATATCGTCAGTGATGAAATCGTAGGTCCGTCTCTTGGTCAGGAGTCCATTGAACAGGGTATGTGGAGTATGCTCCTTGCCTTCATCGCACTGATGCTTTATATGGTGAGCATGTATGGTTTCCGTCCCGGTATGGTGGCCAACTGCGCACTGCTGTTCAACCTCTTCTTCACCCTCGGTATTCTCACCTCCTTCCAGGCTGCCCTCACCATGAGTGGTATCGCCGGTATGGTGCTGACGCTGGGTATGGCAGTGGATGCCAACGTGCTGATCTTCGAACGTACCAAGGAGGAGATGCGTGCCGGAAAGCCTGTGCGTCAGGCGATGCAGGCGGGTTACAACAACGCCTTCAGCGCTATCATCGACTCCAACGTGACGAGTGTCCTCACCGGTATCATCCTCTACTACTTCGGTACCGGTCCTATCCGCGGCTTCGCCACCACTTATATTATCGGTATCATCATCTCGTTCTTCACCGCTGTATATCTCACGCGCGTGGT
>JAILCU010000089.1 GCA_024690405.1 Bacteroidales bacterium | reverse complement strand
CGGCCGCAAGATGAGATCTCCATGAGGGTCGTCCGAGACGAGGACGTCGATAGGCAGCAGGTGTAAAGGCGGTGACGTCATAGCCGAGCTGTACTAATTGCCCGAATGCTTTAGGCTCGAGTAGTAAGCTTTGAGCTGTCCGGGTCTGTTTTTCGTACCCAAGATGTCAGCCTTATATTTAGGCGGTTATAGCGGCGGGGTCCCACCTCTTCCCATCCCGAACAGAGAAGTTAAGCCCGCTTGCGCCGATGGTACTGCACACCCGTGGGAGAGTAGGTAGCCGCCATTTTTGCAGAAGCCTCGATGTCGAAGGACGTCGGGGCTTTCTGCATCGGCGGCTACCTGCTGGTGTCGGCGGACGAACCGCCGACCACTCAACCCACAGAGGCGACAGGCCCGCAGCGGCAACCGGCGCAGCGGAGACCGCGCAGCGGAGAGCGACCAACCCACAGAGGCGAGCGGCGCAGCGGAGACCGGTCGGCGGCGGCCGGTGCAGAGGGGACCGGTTGGCGGCGCGCGGCGCAGCGGAGACCGGCCTTTTGCGTCCCCTGTTCACGTGCTTCCCTGGCCCTGTTGCGTCTTCAGCTTTCGTTGCTCCTTGGCCCTTTTCTTCTTGGCCTTCTCTTGTTCCTTGATGCGCTTCTTCTTGGCCTTGGCCTTCTCCTTGGCCAGTTCCTTCTTTTTGTCCTTCGCCTTGTTCTCGTCAGAGAGGCCATGGAAGCGGATGCCGGGTTTGATGCGCATCTTATGCATCTCCTCAGTGTCCTTGAAGGAGAAGGAGCAAAGCACGTCGGTGCGGCGCCCACTGATGTTGAGGTCGCCTATAGCTTCGGCACCGTCACTGACGATGTCGGCATAGATGTTTCTCACTTTGATTTTCTTGTAGGACGCCTCGTCCACATGGGCCTGCACGTTGCCCATGGGCAGTTTGCCGCCCTTGATGCGTCGCATCTTGGCAGTACGCTGTTTCGAGATGTCGAACTTGATGTCCGCCATACCCTTGATTTTCCCAATGGATGGCATGTCGATGACCTTGCCCAGTTCGAGGGAGTTCGACCTGACATGCCCCAAGAGGTATTTGTTGATGTCGTCGATTTCCAGACGCACGTTCATATTGCCCACGGCGGTGCGCAACAGTCCCGCAAAGAACTCGTGCTTGTAGTGGACGTCCATAGAGCCGTTGAAACGAATGATGCCTAATGCCTTCAGCTGCTTCATCATGAACTTCTTGATGGGGAACTGACTGATGATGTCGGGCACGACGCTGTTGCGGGCGCGCATCTCCTGCACATCGAAATGCACCTTGAGCTTGTATTTGTCCTTCAGTTCGTGCAAGTGCCCTTTGGCCTTCACTGTCAGGCGGTTGTCTGGCGTATGAACGAAGATATCAGAGAACAAGATTTTCTGGTCATCGCCCTTCATCCGTGCTTCGAAGTTCACCGGCAGCGAGAACTTATAGAGGACAGGCGCAAAGGCGCGCGAGATGTCCTTCAGCTGCGTAGTGCCCTTGACGAGCGACGTCTCGTAGGCGATGGTGCGACCCTCCCGTTTGTTGGGGAACTGCATCATGCCGCTCTCGATGTGTATTTCGGTGTTGGGGAGAGTCACAAGGACGTCAGAGAGGTGCATGCCGTGCTTCGTGGCCGACACGTGAGCCTGGAGTTGGCGAATGTCAAAACCCGTGACGGAGTCGCACGCCTCGCCATGCGTGAGTTGTGCTACGATGGAGTCCTTGTCGATGTACAGCAGCTCCAGGTCCAGCTGCGCAAGGAAGTCGAGGTGTCCGGCATCGAAGAATCCGCGTTTGGGGCGTCCTGTGTTCTTGCGGGGCAGGTGGTTGTCGGTGGCAAAACGTACGTTGCCCAGATGCAGGGTAGGGTTGTGGTCCGTTTCTTTGGCTTCCAAAACACCGATGCCCGCATGGTTGCGCTGCATCCCTTTCCTGGTCATCTGGTCCCAGTAGACGCGCACCTGTTCGAGTCGAAGTTGCTGTCGGTCGCGCCAGTCCTTGTCATAGCGGATGGATTTCAGACTCAATGTGTTGTCGTTGTAACTCGCCTCCACATCAGACACCGAGGCGTGCTTGACGTCGAAGGTCACAGGTTCCTTGGTCTTGGGCTCTGAGTCCCTGGGCTCAGGCTTCCCTTTCTTGAAGGCATCGATGACGAACTGGTAGTTGGCGGCCGTGTCGGGGTGTTCCTTGTAAAGAGCGGCATAAAGACCATTGATACGAGCCTTTGAGATATTCACCTCTTTCGACAGCAGGGGAAGGACGGCCAGCCTGACGTTCAGCTCACGCATCACGAACATCTTGCGGCGTTGGAGGTCCTCAATCTCCACGCCCGTGAGTTGGAACTCCTGTCGGAAGAAATCCCATTCCAGCCCTTCGATGTGAACCTTCGTTTGCAGACGTTCGGCCAGCATGGTGGTGGCTTTCTGGCGAATCCGGTTCTGTATGGACGAGGAGTTAAGGGCGATGGCGGCCCCCAACAGCAGCAAGACGAGGACGAGCAAGCCACCCCCTATAGCCTTTATAATCAGCCAGAAATAACGTTTCATGCCGCAAAGGTAGTAAAATAAGGATTTCCTCACTCAAAAAAATATCTTTTTTTAAAAGAGCCACCCCAATTCCACTCCTTCTTCCTTCTTCATGGGGTTGCTCGACAGGTCGGCGGCGCGCGGAGCAGAGGGGACAGGTCGGCGGCGAAAGGTGCAGCGGAGACCGGTCGGCGGACGAACCGCCGACCACTCAACCCACGGAGGCGACCGGCGCAGAGGAGACCGGCGCAGAGGTGCAGCGGAGGCCGGCGCGGCGGAGACCGGTCGAAAAGGGGGGAAAAGGGGAAAAAAGGAAAAAAAGTAAAGGTTTAGAGCGGTAGTTTACACAGAATCTCGTATTTTTGCGGTGAAATTGCTGTTTGTGATGAGAGAATATTCAGGAGAAAGCCGAGGAGATGGGATTCATTCATTGCGACGTGGAAGAATAGACGTAACCGAACGGGCTTGGAAGAAGCCTGTGAAGACCGTCCGAAAGGACGAGCAAAGCGATAACTACTTAACTTCTTCACTACAAAGAATTTGAGCGAATGCGAAACATGAGTAGATAAAACTTACAGAACTTTTCATTTTTTTTGCGATGAGGGGTATTTGATTTTGCCACTCGAGGGTCTTATAGGTGAATTTAGCGGACAAGTTCTTCAAGCGTGAAGCGACCAGGGGTCGGGCGGACGAGTTCTTCAAGCGTGAAGCGACCAGAGGTCGAGCGGACGAGTTCTTCAAGCGTGAAGCGGCCAGGGGGCGGGCGGACGAGTTCTTCAAGCGTGAAGCGACCAGGGGTCGAGAGGACGGGTTGATTGTATTTAGTTGACGACGAAAAAAACGTATGGATTACACAAAACAAAAGTTTGAACATCTGTTCAAGGACAATTATCCGCACATGTACCGTTTGGCGTTCTCCATGGTGGAGAATGCCGACGATGCGAAAGATGCTGTGCATCAGGTGTTCTGTCAGATGTGGCGGAACAAACCGCAGGTGAGCGGGGACAGTATGCGAGGCTATCTGCTGGCTGCTACCCGAAACCAGTGCCTGCATCTGCTCCGATCACGCCAGTTGCAAAGGCAGATGGAGGAGGAACTGCGGAGAGAACGGACTGAAAGCGAGAACGAGGAACGCGAGGCGCTGCTTGAGCAACTGCAACAGGTGATCGAAGACAACCTGACGGAACAGGACCGGCGCGTGCTGAGTCTGCACTACGACGAGGAGATGACCTACGCAGAGACGGCCAAAGTGCTGGGTATCAGCCCCTCGGCTGTCAACAAGCACATTACGAGGTCGTTGGCAAAAATCAGAGAACATTTTCGTCAAGCCACATGAGCAGAGAGCGATGCTTGCATCGGTTTTGCCTGGCGAGCAATCAAAGAATGACATTCAAACCCTTTAAAATCGCAAAATAAAATGAGAAGTGAAGATATAGACAAGAAGATTGGCATGCCCGACGTGGATGCGGAGTGGGCTAAGTTTGAGCGCGAAGTGATGGACGAAGAGGCTCAACCGAGGAAACGGACCCTTGCTCCCTGGGCTTGGGGCATCGGCATCGCAGCCTCCATCGCCGTAGTGGCCGGTCTCTTCCTCTTTGGGAACGGTCCGAAGGGAACAAAGGAGGGAAGCGTGGCGATGGCGGAAGAGAACAAATCGGAAGCCACTGAAGTGAAGGGCGCTGACGACGGGAACGCTGAAAAAGCAGTAGGCGGGAACGGCATTGAAAAAGCAGTTGGCGGCGCCATTGAAAAAGCAGTAGGCGGGAACGGCATTGAAAAAGCAGTTGGCGGGAACGGCATTGAAAAAGCAGTTGGCGGGAACGCTGAAAAGGCAGTTGGCGGCAGCGGCATTGAAAAACAATCTGGTAATCTGCTGGCAGAAGCGGAGCCTGCGCCGAAAGAAGGCGCGCGTCGGGGGCAAGAAGCAAGTGCTTCCGCGCCCGTGCAGGACGTAACGGAAGATGATTTTTCCGTGGTCGAAGAACAGCCTCATTTCCCGGGCGGCGATAAAGCCTTGATGGATTTCATTAAGAAAAATCTGCGCTACCCGGCTCTGGCACAGGCTTACGTGACGAAAGGCCGCGTACTTATGTCGATGAAGATTGATACGCTCGGACAAGTGTCGGACATAAAAGCCCAGAGGTTCATGCTCGACTACGTCCCGTCGCTGCTGAGTCAAGCCTCAGAGGCCGAACAGACGGAGTTGAAAGCCGGTATCTCGCGCCAGTTGGAGGAGGAATGCGCACGCGTCATCGCCCTGATGCCCACGTGGCAGCCCGGAAGAGTGATGGGCAAGCGCACGAACATGAAGTATTATATCCCTTTCACGCTCCAACCCGAACTCCTGGCAAAGGCCAGGGAATCTGAAATGCAAGACCCCTTGCAAGTGCGCATTGCGGGGTTGAACGTTGTTCCGAATGCATCCAATTTGGGATCGAATGCGATGCGGCTCACCGGCACATCGGCCCGAGATGAAGGAGAGAAAGATTCCATCCTTGTCGTGGTCGATGGCGAAGCGATGCTGTTGGCGATTTTATACGGTAATCGGTTCATGCCACTCACAAAAGAATATCTTGAGCGTATCCTCGAAAAGGATATAGAGAGCATCATAGTCTATAAGGACGAGGATAACAAACGCCCTTATGTAGAGAAATATGGTGAACTGGCAAAGAAGGGTGTCGTCGACATTCAGACGAAGTCTCCAAGAACCTACGAATACGAGGGGCTTGCTAATGCGGCGAGAGGTGAAGCCTTACAGGGGCGTATCGCCGGACTGGACTTGGATAATAAACCCACCCATTTCGTGACGGAAACCAAGCGACCTGCATTGCCTAATTTATGGGAGCGTGACACCGTTCTGACCTTGGTCAACGGAAAAGAAGACTCGGATTTCCTGCGTTATCTGAGTAGCACGTCCCACGTGTCGATGAGCAACATCTACGACTATTTCTTTGAAAGGAACCAGTTGTACCTCAAAC
>JAILCU010000072.1 GCA_024690405.1 Bacteroidales bacterium | reverse complement strand
TGCGCTCTGATATTTCTCCCAGTTGGAGGAAACAGCATCATCTTCGTCATCGTCACAAGAGACGAAACCTGCGGAAAGGGCGACGGCTGCGAGAGCCATCATAAAGTACTTAATTTTCTTCATTGTAGTTTTGTTTTGAATTGGTTTTAAATGATTGGAATTTATTTTTGCCTTGATTAAAACGAAGGGTCAGGGAAGCATAGACGGTAGTGCCCGGAGTGGTCGTACCGAGGTGCAAGCCGTGGGGGGTGCGATCTACATAGTTAAAGAGATTATCGACGCCCGCTTCACCACGGAGTGTAATTCCGTGAGACTGAAGAGCCCGGCACAAGATATCATGGGTCGTGGACAGGCGCCAAATCTGGTAAGCCTTGCCATTGCCGTTGAGCTGGTAGTAGCGTTTCGAGGAAGCACGTCCGTACAGGCCTATGCCCAAGCGATAGGGGCGACGGAAGCGATGGTTCCAGGTGGCAAAGCAACTGCCCTTGTGATGCGCCATCCCGTCGATAACCACTTTCTGCATACGGTCGTGCGACGTATCGTAGAGGTTGGCTTCGGTGTCGAGATAACTATAACTTCCGCCCACGGCGAAGTCCTGGAAAGAATAGCGTACGTTCACGTCGACACCTACGGTGCGGGCGTTCTCGAGGTTCTGGTACTGCCGGGTCTTGTGCAGTTCGTACTGCGTCTGATATTCCTCCGGCGCCCGATAGTTGGGGATTGTGACGAGGTTAATCATATCCACCACCTTATTAATATATCCCGTCACCGAGAACGAAAGTCCCCCCACGCTCACTTCTGCCCCAACACTGGCGTAGTTACTGGTCTGCGGGCGCAAGTCGGCATTACCCAGGTAGAGGTAGGTGCCGTTCATTTCTCGCACGTAGCGATAATGCTGCTCCTTGGGCGTTGGTGTCTTAAAACCTTGCGACCAGGCCGCCCGCAGGCGTAGCCATTCCGTAGGTTTCAGCATCGCAGAGAGTTTAGGCGTCAGGTGAAAACCGAACTGCTGGTTGCGGTCCAGCCGCAATCCTCCCGTGAGTTGAAGCATGCGCCAAGGGGTATACTCGTCCTGCACATAGAGTGCCTCGGTATGGTCGGTGACGGTGCCTCCGTTATCGACACGCATGGGGGCGTTGAGCCAATCGTGGCGCACCTCCACCCCTGCGCTCAAGCGGTTCCGGGCTGGCAGTTCAAACACACCTTTAAGATGTCCCATCGTCCGGCGCTGATCACTTTGCAGGTTGGTCTGACCGGGGAAATAAGGGAAATAGTGTGTGAAGTTGCCATAGGGGTCGTAGCCGTCGACAAGGGTCGTGTCGGTGAAGACATACTCGTAGGCATGACGGTTCCAATCGACGTCCAAAGTGACGACAACACGGTCATTGGGCGTCCATTTGCCCCCCACAGCCGCCGAAGCGTTCTTGTACTGGAGGTCGTAGGTTTTCACGTCAACAGCCGCATATTTGCCCGACGGACGGTAGATACGTTTACGGTAAACGGAACCCTCGGCATAGAACTCCAGATTGGAAAGGGGCGTATAGGTCAACCGTTCGGCCACTTGCCAGTTGGTGTGGCGATTGACCGTTTTGTTGCGCGAGTCGTAAATGGGGAATTCAGTTTGTGCAGGGTCTTCGTGAGCCGTATTCTGCCAACCGTCGCTATGCTGTAACTGGAAATTGGTCAGGCTCGAGAACTTGCCGAAAGCCACGCCGACGCTGTTGTGCTGACGCAAATCGCCATAAGACCCGCCGCGCGTGGTATTCTCGAGGAGCAGACCGTCGCGGTCGTATTTGCGGGTGATGATATTGATGACGCCCGCAATGGCATCGGAACCGTAGAGCGCCGAGGCGGCGCCTTTCACGATTTCTATGCGCTCGATGCGTGCCGGATCAATCAGCCCAAGGTCGTTCTGCCCGCCATTGTCGCCGTGCAGCCGTTTGCCATCTATTAATATAAGAATATAGGCGTTTCCGAGGCCGTTCATCTGCATCTGGCTGCCCATATCATCCTCGTTGAAAGCAAAACTGGCTGTTAAGCCGCTCAGGATCTCTTCGATGGAACGTCCGCCGTACTGCTCCAACTCGCGTCGCGTAATCACCTCGGTCTGCACGGGCACGTCCTTCAGCCGGTGCTGAGTGCCAGTACCGGTGACAACGACCTCCTCCATACGACTCGTAGCGAGGGAGTCCTGTGCTTGAGCAGAAAGACCGGAGCACACAAGTGCTACGCCTGCTGCCAACGCACGCCAAAGCGTGTTGCGGCTTGTTGTTTTCATTGATGTCCGTGCGTCTATTCCTGGACGCCTTCTGAATAGGGTTCTTTGAGGTGTACGGCACGATAACGGTTCATCACACGTCATCGTAGGATTGCGGACAACCTCGCAGGCAGGTCTTCTGGCTTTCCCCAGTCTGCTTTACCTTCCCAGCCTTACCGATTGTCGGCTTAGCCAGTGGCGTTATACAAGCAAACCTTTTGTTAATGGGGATTACAGCTGCAGGAACAGCCCCGGATTCACACCGGATTCCCTTGCATCAGGCGACATTCAATCACCTGATTGCCTGTTTTCGGCTGCAAAGATAAGCATAATATTCCATTCCCGATACATAATTATCGAAAAAAAATTAAATTATTTCTTGCCCTTGCCTCTGCCTCAGCATTTTTATTTATATTTGCGGACCATTCCTAAGACGTCTATCGCTCAACTGTTTAAAGACATTGATGCGCTCGGCCGTTTAAAGACATCTATCGATTAACTATTCTTTCGGCACTCCAATGAAAGCATCGTTCCTTATAGCCGCCCCCATGAGCGGGTCGGGAAAGACGACCATAGCTCGGGGATTGATGGCTCTGCTCACAAGGCAGGGACTGCGAGTACAACCTTTCAAATGCGGTCCCGACTACATCGACACGAAGTTCCACGAAGCAGTCTGTCACCGACCAAGCATCAACCTCGACACCTTCATGTCCACCGAGGCACATATCCGCGACCTCTTCCGTCGTTACACCGAAGGGGGCGAGACTGCTCCGGAAGGGGCCCGCGAGCCTGCCGACGTGGCGGTGGTGGAAGGGATGATGGGGCTCTTCGACGGCTACGACCATGACCGCGGTTCTGCGACAGAGATAGCGCGTGTGCTGGACTTGCCGGTTGTGCTGGTGGTGGATGCCCGTTCGGCAGCCTGGTCGACGGCGGCTTTGCTGCAAGGGTTCATCCATTTCCAACCGGAACTGCGTTTCGCGGGCGTAATATTTAATAAGGTGGGAAGCGCACGTCATGCAGATATGCTCCGGGAAGCAGCCGCTGACGTCGGTATACCCTGCCTCGGTTGCATCCCTAAGCAACCGGCATTGGAACAGGGTTCGCGCTACCTCGGACTGGATTTCTCGGTGAATGCCGAAGTGGAACAGTTGGTGCAGACGCTGGAGGAAAACGTGGTTTGGAAAGAACTCGTGGCCGCAGCGGAAGTGGACGACGGCAACACAGGTGCTGACGCGCAGCCTCACACATCAGGTCGCACAGCCTCAAACGACCCGTCGTTCGAGGCTGTGCGACCTGATGTAAAGCCCTGCGCGACCTTACGTACGCTGGTGGCCCGCAATACGGAGTCGTTCTCGTTTATCTATGCAGAGACACTGGACCTGCTGTCGCAATGCGGAACCGTCTCTTTCTTCAACCCCGAAACAGGTGAGGGAGCAGATGCGCTGCAAGCCATGATCGACTTGTGCAAACAGGAGAACAGCAGCAATGAACCGACTTCCGCGCCGACGGCAGACCCGATCACCGTACAAGACTCCTCATCAAAGGACAGTCCTGACCACGCAGAGCAAAAGGTCTTGCCGCTCCTCTATATCCCCGGAGGTTATCCCGAGAAGCACGCAGAGGCGTTGGCCAATGCCAAAGACATTCGCCATCTGATCCATGCCTACGCCAAAGCAGGAGGTAGGATCATTGCAGAATGCGGAGGCATGATGTATCTGTGCGACACGATAGTCACCGATGAAGGCGCCTTCCCCATGTGCGGCGTCCTCCCCTACTCTATCTCAGCGCGCCAGGCCGACCGGCGCCTCTCCCTCGGCTACCGACAGTTCACCCTCGACGACCACATGTTCCGCGGCCATGAGTTCCACTACACACGCTTCGCTGACCCCCAGCCCGCCTCCGACGTACAAGTCCTCAACGCCAAGGGCGAACCCGTCCCCACCGCCGTCCTGCGACAAGGCAACGTCATAGCGAGCTACACCCATCTCTCACCGTCCAACATCGTGCAGGCCGTGAAGTTATTGGAAAACAATGCGCAAGAATAATTTAACCCGAATCGGTCATTAGCGTTATGATGATAATAACCATTATTTTAGAACAGATGTTTTGCCGCTTTGAGGGCGCAATGGGGTTCCATTGTAACCGAGAAGCGACGAAACAGATGACTAAAAGATGGCTTCATTAGCGCGTAACAGTCTAATGACCGATTTGGGTTTAAAGGTCTTCTTCGGTGGCAACCTTTGTTTCCATTAGTCGCCAGCTTGGTCGATCGACACTCCAAGAACAATACTATTATTGGTCATTGTTCCCCATTGTTTTCTAACGAAAAAGCCCCTCCGCTTGCGGAGAGGCTTGATCATGTTTAGATGAGCTTATGGGATCGTTGGGACTACTCCCACTCAAAATCGAAAGAAGACTTGACCCAGGCGTTCTCGCCATCTACCGGCGTCTCAGGGTGTACGCCCTCGTCATGCGTCTCGCCCTCGATGAAGTTGCCGGAGAGGGCGAGCATGGTGGCGGTGCTGACGTCCAGCACCACCGCCATAGGTTTCAGATATTTCTTTTTCGTCATAGCGCACACATTTTATTTGATGGCAATCTTCTTACCGTTCACGATGTACACGCCCTGCGGCAACTTCTTAGCATCGAACGTGTCGGCGACCTTACGTCCTGCCATGTCATAGACAGCAGTGGGCAGCTGACGGCCGCTGAACTCGGTAGCATCGATGCCCGTCTCGTCGCCCTCGAAGATGAAGCCGACAGCCTTGACGCCGTTGGAGAGGGCTGAGGTGGGCAGTTGCAGATAAGCCTTGCCTGCTGCTACCGTGCCGCTGCCGGAGGACTTGTAGAAGCCCTTCACGCCGTTCACTTCGCTGTAGAGGAAGTTGGTGCAGCCGTCTGCTTCGCTCGGTACGGTCTGAGCGGTGAGCACTGGCTTGAGCAGGTTGCTGTAGAAGGCCGACGAAGCGGCAAACGGAACCTTATACTCCGCACCTTCCGTGCCCACGAGGAAGAGACCCGAGGAGGCCGGCACCTTGTCAACGCGGGTCAGGACAACCGTGCCGTCGATGTAACCGCTGGCGATGTAAGCCTTCAGGCCGGTGACACCGGTGAAGTCAAGGGGCTGCGTGCAGCTGAAGGTCTGCTGGGCGTGAGCCATGGTGATGAACGCCTTGTTGGCATTGAAGGTAGCCACGACGCTGACGTTGGCGCTCACGCTGTTGATGGTGTACTGACCGCCGGAGATCTGCGACGTCACATCCACGCCGTCCACGGTGAGCGATACGAGGTCGTAGTCCTCGTCGTCAGCGATGGTCAGCACCACGTCGTCCTCATATTGGGGTGAGGTCGTCGAGGCGGTCACTGCGTTTGCTAGGTTCGAAGTGATAGACACGGTATAAACCTCGCGTTCCCAAGTAGCGGTGTATGCACGGGTGCCGATCGAACCCTTGGCGATGGTCATCGTCTGCGCAGCTGCGCTGAGGCCAGTACCTGTCCAGCCCTTGAAGATCCAGTGGGCCTTCGTCGGGTTCGTCAAGGTGAAGGTCTCGGTCTCGATGGTGTAGCTCGTCGGGTTGGCCGTGGCAACGCTACCGTCAGCGAGGTTGTAGGTGATGTCATAGACGATAGGTGTCCAGGTGGCGGTGTACGTGCGGTTGCCATAGCTGCCCGTGGCGATGGTCACGGTCGTTGTGGTACCTGTGATGCCTGTGCCTTCCCATCCGCCGAAGTCATAGCCTTCGCGGGTCGGGTTCGTCAGGGTGAAGGTAGCGGTCTCCACGTTGTACTCCGTCGGGTTGGCCGTAGCGACGCTACCGCCGGCGAGGTCATAGGTGACGGTGTACGGGATGATCTGCCACTGGGCATAGACGTCGATAACGGTTCCATTCTCTGCGGTGAGGTTCAGGAGTTCCTGCTTGTCGGTATAGGGCGTACCGCTGCCGTCGGCCTTGGTGTTCCATCCCTCGTAGGTATAGCCTGTGCGGGTGAAGATGTTCTGTGTCAGAGCCTGCGCTACGTCGTAGGTGAAGACCTGATTGGCCATCGTACCCGTGCCGTTGTTGGCATGGAAGGCTATCTGATAGGTGATGGGCGTCCAGTTGGCTACATACGAACGATTGTCAATGCTACCCTTGGCAATGGTCACCGTCTTGTTGGCCTCCGACAGGTCATAACCCGTCCAGCCGTCGAAGATGTATCCCGTGCGTGTCGGGTTAACGAGCGTGAACGTCTCAGTCTCCACGGTGAACTCCGTCGGATTAGCCGTTGCCACGCTACCTCCAGCGAGGTCGTAGCTGATGGTGTAGGTGATGACCTGCCACTGGGCGTAGAGGTCAACGATGCCGTTCAGCTCGGCAGTGAGGTTCTTCACGCTGGCTTTGTCGGCATAACTGTCGCCGTTGCCGTCGGCCTGGGTATTCCATCCCTCGAAGGTATAGCCCCTACGGGTAAAGACGTTCTCGGTCAGGTTCTTTGCGGTGTCATAGACGAAGTCCTCATTGGCCATCGAGCCCGTACCGTTGTTGGCGTTGAAAGCCACCTGGTAGGGGTTCGGTGTCCACTGGGCGTACATCGTGATGACCTCGTCGCGCACGGCGGTGAGGTTCTTCACGGTCTGCTTGTCGGTGTAGACTGTGCCGCTGCCGTCAGCCTTCGAGTTCCACTCCTTGAAGGTGTAGCCTGTACGTGTGAAGGCGTTCTCAGTAAGTGCCAGCTCGCTGTCGTAGATATGGATCTGGTCGGCCATTGTACCGCCGTTGCCGCCATTGATGTCGAAGTGTACCTTATAGGGGTTCGGCTCCCAAGTGGCGGTGTAAGTGCGGTCGCCGTAGTGGCCCGTAGTCACGGTCACGGCTACGGTCTTCTCCGTCAGGTCGGTGCCTTCCCATCCGGTGAAGGTGTAGCCCAGCTTCGTCGGCTTGACCAGCGTGAAGTCAGCCGTCTCGATGGTGTACTCAACGGGGTTGGCTGTAGCCACAGCACCACCAGCCAATTCGTAGGTGATAGGATAGACGATGGGCTGCCACTTCGCGTAGATAGTCACCTCGGCACCTTGTTCCGTGGCGAGGTTCTCCACCACAGCCTGGTCGGCATAAACCACATCGCCATTCACGGTGGCGCTCCATCCGAGGAAGTCGTAGCCTGTGCGGCTGAAGCCCGTGGCGGGCAGGTTCTTAGGATCGTCGTAGGTCAACGTGATGCTCTCCATCGACCCTGCGATGGCCATGATGCCAGTGGCTCCGGCCTGTCCGTTGTCGAAGGCCAGGGTGTAGGTGATGGGGATGAGCTCCACGGTGAGGTCAAGACCTGCCGCGGTTTGGCTGCCGTCTGTTCGGAAATAGAGCAGCAGGGTGCGGGCAGTGCTGCCATGCTCACCAATATCTGTTGGCTGTTTATTGTTTTCATTGGGACTGCTGAATTCCTTGAGGAGGCACTTTGCTTCATCAACTTCAGTGCCGTCGTAGATGTATAGGTAGTCACAATTGTTTTCGGACGCTATGGTGCCTGACACCTTCAATCTATAGCCAATTGGCGCTTGCAGCAAGAGGTAACCCTGGCAGTAGTCGCTGTACTCGCCCGTTGCGCCACCGTCGTCATAGACCTTGAAGGATTTGATTCCATTGCAGATGTCAGTGGTGAGGGTGCCTTCCTTGGGCATGTTGATGAAAAGTCCGTCTTCAGCCGTTGTGCCAGTGGTGAACGTCGGCGTTACCGTCACACCAGAGATGGGCATGTTGAAGCTGGCAGCGGCGTTGTACCATGTGCCGCCATTGATGGCCACTGGCGTACCGTTGGCATCCACGGCGGTGGTGTTTTCGAGCGTATAGCCCCTCTGGTGGGTCTCTGTCAGGGTGACGACGTCGTTGAACTTGGCCGATGGCACGTCGCTGGCCATTGCGCCACCCGTGGCCGGGCTGATGGTGATGGGCTGGGGCTCGTTGGGATTGAAGACGTAAACGTTGAGGGCATAGCCATCGTCGGTTTGGCTACCGTCTGAATGGAAATGGATGGTCATGCTCCGTCCGCTGCTGGTCACGATGCCGATGTCCGAGAGGTTGTGGCTGTCTATGCTGGTCACTTGCTCCCTGAGCGTTGGGGCTTGGTCGTCGGCGCCGTCGTAGAAGGTCAGGTAATCGCAGTTCTCCGCGTCTATCGTGCCAGTAACCTGTATCTGGTAGCCTTCGGGAACGTTGAGCACGAGATAGCTATTGCAGCCGTCGGAATATTCTCCTTCTGCACCGCCGTTGTCATAGACCTTGAACGACTTCACGCCCGTTGAGATGTTGGTGGTGATGGTTCCCTCCTTCAGCATATTGATGAAGAGTCCGTCGGCAATGGTCGTGGCGGGGATGAACGTCGGGGTGACGGTGACCTCCGATGCCGGCATCGTGAAGCTGGCATCAACCTTGTACCACGTGCCGCCCTCAACCTCTACAATTCTGTCGTTGACGTCCTTCACAAGGATATCCTTCAGCACATAGCCATCCTCATGCGCCTCGGTCAGCGCGATGGTCTCAGTGAACAAGGCTGTAGACTTGTCGCTCGTCATGGAGCCGCCCGTAACGGTGCTGATGTTGACGGGGAAGGCCTCGGTGGGGTCGAACAGGGTCACTTCGAGGTCCAGGCCAGGATCGGTTTGGCTGCCGTCTGTTCGGAAATAGAGCATCATGCTGTTGCCTGTGGTGGTGATGATGCCGATGTCTCTGGCTGGACTGTTGTCCCCATTTCCGCCCAGATGGTCGAGGAGCAAGGCGGCCTCGTCGGTCGTGCCGTCATATACGGTGAGTTGGTCATTGCTCTCACCGGTTATGGTACCTGTCAGTTGCATTCTTAAGCCTTCTGGGGCAGTGATGATGACGTAGCCAGTATAGTCGTCGGAATATTCTCCTTCTGCACCGCCATCGTCATAGACCTTGAATGAGGTCACACCCGTAGCAATGTCGCAGGTTTTTGTTTGTCCCGTCTCGGGGAAGTTGAGAAAGAGGCCTTCCACAGATGTCGTGGCCTTGACGAAGGTCGGAGTGACGGTTACTGCCGAGGTAGGCATCGTGAAGTGCGTTGCCGCGTTGTACCACGAGCCGCCGGTGAAGCTTACGGGCCTGCCGTAGGCGTCCGTGATGGTGATGCTCTCGAGGACATAGCCTGTCTCATGTGTCCACGTCAGCGTAATCTCCTCATTATACTTGGATGTAGCCTTGCTGCTATGCATCACACCGCCTGTGGCCGCATTGATGTTGATGGGAAAAGCCTCGTTGGGGTTGAACAACGTAACATCAATGTCGAGACCGTCCCGAGTGGTACCACCGTCGGAATGGAAATAGAGCAAGAGGCTTCTGCCCGTGCTGATAATGCTGCCGATGTCAGTTAAGTCGCCGTCACTTGGAAGGCTCCATAGATTTTCGCGGAGCACAGCAGCTTCGTTGGTGGTTCCGTCATAGACCGTCAGATAATCGTAATTGGTCTCTGTCTGGACGGTGCCTGTCAGTTGAAGGGCATAGCCCTCGGGAGCCGTGATGAGAAGGTAGCCTTCGCTGTAGTTGCTGTATTGACTCTCCACGCCGCCGCTGTCATAGACCTTGAATGTCATGACAGAGGCATCAGACAGCGTCAAAGTGTTGCTGCCTGAATGGGGCATATTCACAAATTTCGTACTGCCTGCATCCTGCAGTAGCACGTCCTCTGCCCACGCGCCGACTGCGGCGATGAGCATCACGAATGAGAATAGAAGTCTTTTCATAAGCATTAAGATTTATGAGTAGTTATTAATATTAATTGGAAAAATAGATTGTATGGATATTGATGGTTGTTAGTGTGTTTGGCGAGACATAAAGAAAACGTGGACTTATTACTTCGTCTACGTTTCGGAGGTATCGCCAAACACCTAACAACCATATATCGAGTAAAAGCCCAAGCGGCCAGCGTGAGCATCCAGGCTTTTTACTCTTGGTTGTTTCTCAATTTGGCGAATTTCCGAAACAAGATTCAAGCGGACGCTTCAATTTCAATTTGTCCTTATTGTCTTACTTAGCCCATAGGCATTTGATGTATTTAATAGTTTAAAATGATAACTTACAGCTGTATTTACTATCATCACGCAAGCGTTTGAAATGCTCGCAATGAATCATGTTTGAACAGGACTGATGTTACATTTCATCTGCTTCTGCGGTGCAAATATACATAAAATTTCTTAACGGAAGAATAAAATGTAAAAAAGTGTGCAATAATTCGCAAATATTGTATCAGAGTATTGTTTTATGCGCACAAAAACTCATCTGCTACGCTAAAAAAGAACAAAAAGACGATGCGGCAAAGAACAGCGCCGTAGGCGGCAGAAGTTAATGAAGGAAGATCCGAATAATATTTTTTTCTAAAACAGACTACAGACTACATGGCGGCTGTAGTCTGTAGTCTATTCTGAACAAAATTTTTTTCTGGGCATGTGGTCTTTCCGTCATGGTACCCTTAAGGCTTTCGCCCGACCCTTAAGGCTTTTTGCCGAAAGCTATTAAGCTTTCGCGTAAAAGCCTTGAGGCTTGGCACTGATCGAAGGACAGCGCCGGCCCCAAGGAGGAACCGGCGCTGCTAGGATGATTGTTTGTCGTACGACGTGAACGTCGATCAGTCGATGTCGTAGTCGAGGATTGCCTTGCGGTTGGAGAGCACGCGGTCGTAGTCTTCCTTGGAGCCCACGATGATGCGCTCAAACTCGCGCAGACCCGTACCTGCAGGAATCAGGTGACCGCAGATGACGTTCTCCTTCATGCCCTCGAGGTAATCGCTCTTGCCGTTGATTGCAGCTTCGTTGAGCACCTTGGTGGTTTCCTGGAAGGAAGCGGCAGACATGAACGAGGTGGTTTGCAGCGCAGCGCGGGTAATACCTTGCAAGATCTGCGTTGACGTGGCAGGTACTGCGTCGCGGACGACAACGGGACGCAAGTCACGACGCTTCAACATCGAATTCTCGTCGCGGAGCTTACGGGCGGTAATGATCATACCCGGCAGCATCGTCTCGCTGTCACCGGCATCAGTAACCACTTTCTTGCCCCAGATGCGGTCGTTCTCCTCAGAGAACTCGAGTTTATCGACAATCTGCTGCTCGAGGAAACGGGTATCGCCAGGCTCGTTGATCTGCACCTTACGCATCATCTGACGAACGATGACTTCAAAGTGCTTGTCGTTGATCTTCACACCTTGCAGACGATACACATCCTGCACCTCATTGACAATATATTCCTGCACTGCGGTAGGACCTTTGATAGCCAGGATGTCGGCCGGGGTAATGGCGCCGTCGGACAGAGGAGTGCCGGCACGGACATAGTCGTTCTCCTGCACCAGGATCTGCTTGGACAGCGGCACGAGATAGTGGCGCTCGTCACCGACCTTGGAGGTGATGATAATCTCACGGTTACCGCGCTTGAGTTTACCCATCTTGACCTCACCGTCAATTTCACTGACGACAGCAGGATTACTCGGGTTGCGGGCCTCGAAGAGCTCAGTCACACGGGGCAGACCGCCAGTGATATCACCAGCCTTGCCTACGGCGCGCGGGATTTTCACGAGGACATCACCAGCCTTGACTTCCTGCTTGTCTTCCACGGAGATATGACCGCCGATGGGGAAGTTGTAAGTGCGGAGCAGTTCGCCGTTCTCGTCGAGGATGTGGCAGACCGGAACCTTGGTTCTGTCCTTGGACTCCATCACGATGAGCTCGCGCAAGCCCGTGGCATCATCTGTCTCGACACGATAGGTGACACCTTCAATAACGTCCTCAAATTCGATTCGACCGGCACTTTCAGTGACGATGACCGCGTTGAACGGATCCCATTTAGCCACCATATCTCCGTTCTCGACCTTCTCTCCGTCCCTCTTATAAAGGGTAGAGCCATAAGGAACGTTCTGCGTCAGGAGCACGATGCCGGTGTTGATATCCACGAAGCGGACTTCGGCCAGACGTCCTACGACCATTTTGGCCGGTTGTCCCATCTCATCGACGATATCTACCGTGCGCAGTTCCTCGAACTCGAGCTTGGAATCGTATTTGGCCTTGATGGTGGCATTGGCAGCAGCATTATCTGCCACACCACCGGCGTGGAACGTACGCAGCGTCAGCTGAGTACCAGGCTCACCGATGGACTGTGCAGCAATCACACCAACGGCTTCGCCTTTCTGCACCATTCGGCTGCTGGCGAGGTTACGTCCGTAGCACTTCATGCAGACACCGTGTTTGGACTCACAGGTGAGCACCGAACGGATTTCCACGCTCTCGATAGGACTGGCTTCAATCTCGTTGGCAATTGCCTCAGTGATTTCTTCGCCGGCAGCCACGATGAGTTTGTTGGTAGAGGGATTGATGATATCGTGGACGCTGACACGACCCAGGATGCGGTCGCGCAGCGAGCTGATCACTTCGTCGCCGTTCTTCAGGGCTGTGCAAACGAGACCGCGCAACGTGCCGCAATCCTCCTCGGTGATGATGACATCGTGAGAGACGTCAACCAGACGACGGGTAAGATAACCGGCATCAGCTGTCTTCAGAGCGGTATCGGCAAGACCCTTACGGGCACCGTGCGTAGAGATAAAGTACTCCAGCACAGACATACCTTCCTTGAAGTTGGACAGAATCGGGTTCTCGATGATCTGAGCCTCGGCACCAGCCTTCTGGGGCTTCGCCATCAGACCACGCATACCGGAGAGCTGAGAGATCTGACCGGCACTACCACGGGCACCGGAATCCAGCATCATATAGACGGCGTTGAAGCCCTGGTCGGCTTCGCGCATCGTCTTCATCAGCACGGCAGAGAGGTCGTTGTTGACATGCGTCCAGGCATCGATAACCTGGTTGTAGCGCTCCTTGTCGGTGATGAAGCCCATATTGTAGTCACCCGTGATACGTTCGACCTCGTCATTACCACGCTGGACAAGCGCTGCTTTCTCCTCAGGAATGATAATGTCACCGAGGTTGAAGGACAGACCGCCGTCGTACGCCAGTTTGTAACCGAGGTTCTTGATACCATCGAGGAAGGAGCAGGCACGTGCCACACCCACCGTCTTGATGACGTTGGTGATGAGGTCACGAAGAGTCTTCTTAGAGATAACGTCGTTGAAGAAGCCGACTTCCTGAGGAATAATCTCGTTGACGATGACACGACCTACGGAAGTCTCGACCATACGACGGCCGAGTTTGCCATCCTCAAGTTTGTCGACAACAACCACCTTGACGGGGGCGTGCACATCAACGCGTTTCTCATTATAAGCGATGATGGCTTCTTCAGGGCCGTAGAAAGTGAGCCCTTCGCCGAGCGCACCCGGACGGATCTTGGTGATGTAGTACAGACCAAGCACCATATCCTGCGAGGGTACAGTGATAGGCGCACCGTTGGCAGGGTTCAGGATGTTGTGGCTCTGCAGCATCAGGATCTGTGCCTCAAGGATAGCCTCGTTGGAGAGGGGGAGATGGACAGCCATCTGGTCGCCGTCGAAGTCGGCATTGAACGCCGTACATGCCAGCGGGTGCAACTGAATGGCCTTGCCCTCGATCATGTGGGGTTGGAAAGCCTGGATACCCAGACGGTGAAGTGTCGGAGCACGGTTGAGAAGCACGGGGTGACCCTTCATAACGTGCTCGAGGATGTCCCAGATGACGGGGTCCTTGCGGTCAACGATCTTCTTGGCGGATTTCACCGTCTTGACGATGCCGCGCTCAATGAGCTTGCGGATAATGAACGGCTTGTAGAGTTCGGCTGCCATCAGTTTGGGCAGACCGCACTCACCCATATTGAGCTCAGGACCTACGACAATCACGGAACGTGCAGAGTAGTCAACTCGCTTACCGAGGAGGTTCTGACGGAAGCGTCCCTGCTTACCTTTGAGGGAGTCGGAGAGGGACTTCAGCGGGCGGTTGCTCTCGCTCTTGACGGCGCTGCTCTTGCGGCTGTTGTCGAAGAGACTGTCAACGGCTTCCTGAAGCATGCGCTTCTCGTTGCGAAGAATGACTTCCGGAGCCTTGATCTCGATGAGACGCTTCAGACGGTTGTTGCGAATGATTACGCGACGATAGAGGTCGTTGAGGTCGGAGGTCGCAAAACGGCCGCCATCGAGGGGCACGAGCGGACGCAAATCGGGCGGAATGACGGGCAGCATACGCATGATCATCCATTCCGGCTTGTTGCGGCCCCGGCTGGCACGGAAACTCTCGACGACCTGCAGGCGCTTCAATGCCTCGTTCTTGCGCTGTTGAGCGGTGTCGCTGTTGGCGCGGTCGCGCAACTCGTAGCTGAGTTTGTCGAGGTCAAGACCTACGAGGAGGTCGTAGATGGCCTCGGCACCCATCTTCGCAACGAACTTGTTGGGATCGTCGTCGGAGAGATACTGGTTGTCTTCGGGCAGGCGGTCGAGGTGATCGAGGTATTCCTCTTCGGAGAGGAGATCGTATTTCTCGAGATGCACTCCTTCTTCCTCTGACTCGAGGAAAGGACCTGGATTGATAACCACGTAACGCTCATAATAGATGACAGCATCCAGTTTCTTTGTCGGCATTCCGAGCAGATAGCCGATCTTGTTGGGCAGGCTGCGGAAATACCAGATATGAGCTACGGGCACAACGAGTTCGATGTGACCGCTGCGCTCGCGGCGGACTTTCTTCTCAGTGACCTCAACACCGCAACGGTCGCAGACAATGCCCTTGTAGCGGATGCGCTTGTACTTACCGCAATGGCACTCATAGTCCTTGGTAGGACCGAAGATGCGTTCGCAGAAAAGGCCGTCGCGCTCGGGCTTATACGTGCGATAGTTGATGGTTTCGGGTTTGAGGACCTCGCCGAAGGAATTCTCCTTGATTTCCTCGGGCGATGCCAGCCCGATGGTAATCTTGGTGAAATTATTTCTGACTTTATTTTCTTTCTTGTAAGGCATAATAGCTGATGTTAAATGTTAAATGTCAAATGTCAAATGTGGTATTACATTTACATTTTACATCCGTCATTCGAGAGTGACGGAAAGTCCTAAACCGCGAAGTTCATGGAGCAGAACGTTGAGCGACTCGGGGATGCCGGGAGTAGGCATCGGCTCACCCTTGACGATGGCTTCGTAAGCCTTGCTGCGACCGGTGACGTCATCGGACTTGATGGTGAGAATCTCTTGAAGGACGTGCGAAGCGCCGAAGGCTTCGATAGCCCAGACCTCCATCTCACCGAAACGCTGACCGCCGAACTGAGCCTTACCGCCGAGAGGCTGCTGTGTAATGAGACTGTACGGACCAATGGAACGTGCGTGCATCTTATCCTCAACCATGTGACCGAGTTTGAGCATATAGGACACGCCCACGGTAGCCAGCTGGTCGAACTTCTCACCCGTAGCGCCGTCGTAAAGCTGAGTAGAGCAGTAGCGCGGCAGACCGGCCTTGTCGGTCCATTCACAAAGGTCGTCAAGCGAAGCGCCATCGAAAATCGGGGTGGCGAACTTCACGCCGAGTTCCTTACCGGCGGCGCCGAGGACGGCTTCGAAGATCTGACCGATGTTCATACGTGAAGGCACGCCGAGGGGGTTGAGAACGATGTCCACGGGTGTTCCGTCGGCCATGAAAGGCATATCTTCCTGGCGCACGACCTTCGAGACAATACCCTTGTTACCATGGCGGCCGGCCATCTTATCACCGACACCTATCTTACGTTTCTTGGCGACATAAACCTTCGCCATCTGGATGATGCCTGAAGGCAGCTCGTCGCCAATAGTGATGGCGAACTTGCGGCGCTTGAGTTCAGCATCCAGCAGCTTGTATTTCTTGATAAAGTTAATGATCAGTTGCGAGATCAGACCATTCACGTGCTCGTCAGTGGTCCAACCGATCAACTGCACACCGGTATAGTCGAGCGCATTGAGGTTCGCCACGGAGAAGGCGGTGCCTTTGGCGATGACCTCTGCACCCATATAATCCTTCACGCCCTGCGAGGGAAGATCCTTGGTCAGTTCCAGGAGCTTGTCGATGAGAATGGCCTTGAGGTCGCCGACTTTCATTTCAAACTCCTCGTCAATCTTAGGCAGACGCTGCTTGTCGCGCAGCTTCTCCTGACGGGTCTTGATGGCTCTCGAGAAGAGTTTCTTGTCAATGACCGTACCAGACAGCGAGGGAGAAGCCTTCAAGGAGGCATCTTTCACATCACCGGCCTTATCACCGAAGATTGCGCGGAGCAGTTTCTCCTCGGGCGAGGGATCGCTTTCGCCCTTCGGCGTGATCTTACCGATGAGAATATCACCGGGCAGTACCTGTGCACCGACGCGGATAATACCGTTCTCATCGAGGTCCTTGGTGGCTTCTTCACTGACATTGGGGATGTCGGAAGTGAGTTCTTCCACACCGCGCTTTGTCTCTCTCACCTCAAGGCTGAACTCCTCAACGTGGACGCTGGTGAGCAGGTCTTCGCGTACAACGCGCTCGTTCAGGACGATAGCATCTTCGTAGTTGTAACCCTTCCAAGGCATGTAAGCCACGAGGAGGTTGCGACCAAGGGCCAGTTCTCCGTTCTCGGTGGAGTAGCCTTCGGTAAGAATATCTCCAGCCTTCACGCGCTGACCTTTATTGCAGATCGGGCGCAGGTCGATGGTCATATTCTGGTTGGTGCGACGGAACTTAGGAATGCGGTATTCCTTGAGGGCGGGTTCGAAGCTCACGAACTCTTCCTCCTCGGTACGGTCGTAAAGGATACGGATGGTGGTAGCATCCACATATTCTACGACACCAGCACCCTCGGCCACGATCATCGTCCGGCTGTCCTCGCAGACTTGCTTTTCGATACCTGTGCCCACGATAGGAGCCTCGGTACGGATAAGAGGCACAGCCTGACGCATCATGTTGGAACCCATGAGTGCGCGGTGAGCATCATCGTGCTCAAGGAACGGGATGAGCGAAGCGGCGATAGAGGCAATCTGCTGCGGAGCTACGTCCATGAGGTTGACCTCTGTGGGGGGCACGACAGGATAATCATCGTCCTGACGGCATTTCACAACCTTGCGGATGAAATGACCGTTGTCTCGCAGCGGGGCATTACCCTGTCCGATGATGAGGTTCTCCTCCTCCTCGGCAGTGAAATAGGAGATGCCTTCGGGAGTCAGGTCTACCACACCATTGTTGACTTTACGGTAAGGTGTGGAGATGAAACCGAGGTCGTTGATCTTTGCATAGACGCAGAGCGAGGAGATCAGACCGATGTTAGGTCCTTCAGGAGACTCGATAGGACACAGACGGCCGTAGTGAGTATAGTGCACGTCGCGCACCTCGAAGCCGGCACGCTCGCGGCTAAGACCGCCGGGACCGAGGGCCGAGAGGCGACGTTTGTGGGTGACTTCCGCCAAGGGGTTGGTCTGGTCCATGAACTGGCTCAAGGCGTTCGTACCGAAGAACGAGTTGATGACGCTGGAAATAGTCTTGGCGTTGATCAGGTCGGTGGGGGTGAAGACCTCGTTGTCGCGCACATTCATACGCTCGCGGATGGTGCGGCTCATGCGGGCCAGACCGATGGCGAACTGATTGGAGAGCTGCTCGCCAACGGTACGTACGCGCCGGTTGGAGAGGTGGTCAATATCATCAACCTGAGCCTTGGAGTTGACCAGTTCGATGAGGTATTTGATAATCTCAATGATATCCTGCTGGGTGAGCACGCGCACGCCCGGATCGGTATCAAGGTTCAGCTTGCGGTTGATGCGGTAACGTCCGACCTCGCCCAGATCATAGCGTTTCTCGGAGAAGAAGAGGTTGTTGATGACCTCGCGTGCACTGGCATCATCGGCCGGGTCAGCATTGCGCAGCTGACGATAGATGTAGAGCACAGCTTCTTTCTCGGAGTTGGAAGGGTCTTTGGCCAGCGTATTAAAGATAATACTGTAGTCGCTGCCGTCGGGGTCTTCCTTGTGAACGAGAATCGTGGCAGCACCGCTGTCGAGGATATCTGCAATATTCTCATTCGTCAGCACGGTCTCGCGGTCCATAATCACCTCGTTGCGCTCAATTGACACCACTTCACCGGTGTCCTCGTCCACGAAGTCTTCAATCCAGGACTTCAGCACACGGGCGGCCAGTTTCATACCGACATACTTCTTGAGGTTGGTCTTGTTGACCTTCACCTCCTCTGCCAGGTTGAAGATCTCGAGGATATCCTTGTCGTTTTCGAAACCGATGGCACGCAGGAGTGTCGTCACGGGCAGCTTCTTCTTACGGTCGATGTAAGCATACATCACGTTGTTGATATCCGTGGCAAACTCTATCCAGGAGCCCTTGAAGGGGATGATACGGGCGCTGTAGAGCTGAGTGCCGTTGGCGTGCAGGCTGCTGCCGAAGAACACGCCAGGAGAGCGGTGCAACTGACTCACGACAACACGCTCGGCACCATTGATGACAAAGGTTCCGTTGGCCGTCATATAAGGAATCGGGCCAAGGAAGACATCTTGGATGACGGTGTCGAAATCCTCGTGGTCAGGATCCGTACAATAGAGTTTCAGCTTGGCCTTGAGAGGCACAGCATAGGTGAGTCCGCGCTCCAGGCACTCCTCGATGGAGTAGCGAGGCGGATCAATGTAGTAGTCGAGGAACTCGAGGACAAAGTTGTTGCGCGTGTCGGCGATGGGGAAGTTCTCGGAGAACACCTTGTAAAGGCCATCGTTCTTACGCAGCTCCGGCGGCGTGTCGAGCTGCAGGAAGTCATTGAACGACTTGAGCTGCACCTCGAGGAAATCCGGATAAGGCATCGGATTCTTCACCGAAGCAAAGTTAACGCGTTGGTTGATTTTCTTAGCCATCAAGAATGATGATTTATAGAATGGATAATAAGGATTTTCTGTAGCAGGAAAAGGGCGTTGTCAGTTCAGGCGTTGGTTTGTAGGGGCTACGGACTTGTAAAGACGCAAAAAGTAGAGGACTCTCTACCAGAGAGTTCTCTACCTATAATATCCGACGGTGTCGGGTTCGCGCTCTTACTTGAGCTCGATCTCTGCACCAGCCTCTTCGAGGGTCTTCTTCAGAGCCTCAGCGTCAGCCTTGGGCATGCCTTCCTTCAGGGTGCTGGGAGCGCCGTCAACGAGCTCCTTAGCTTCCTTCAGGCCGAGACCGCAAGCTTCCTTCACAGCCTTGACGACCTGCAACTTAGCAGCGCCAGCGCTCTTGAGGACGACGTCGAAATCAGTCTTCTCTTCAGCAGCGGGAGCAGCGCCGGCAGCGGGGCCAGCAGCAACAGCAACAGCAGCTGCAGCGGGTTCAATACCATACTCCTCTTTCAGGAGGTTCTTCAAATCATTTACTTCCTTCACTGTCAAGTTAACCAACTCTTCAGCAATAGCTTTAATGTCTGCCATAATAATTTATGAAAATTTTGTTTTGTTTGACTTTAGGGTAATTATAAATTTGATTATTCGCCCTTCTTGGCGAGGGTCTCGAGGACACCGTGAATAGTGCCGGCTCCAGACTCGAGAGCGGAGAGCACGCCTTGCATCGGAGATTGCAGCATAGCCACGATCTCTGCGATGACTTCGCTCTTGCTCTTGATGGAACAGAGGGCGTCCAGCTGGTCGGCTCCTACGTAGAAGCTCTCCTCGGCATAGGCTGCCTTCAGTTCGGGGATCGTCACACCCTTGGGGTTCTTAGCTGTGAGCTCGTTCAGCATCTTGGCGGGAGCGTTGGCCACGGAGGTAAAGATCACCGCCGTTGTGCCCTTGAGGGTGTCATAAAGTGGTGAATAGTCGATATCACTGGCTTCGAAGGCCTTATGAAGGAGGGTGTTCTTGACCACCACCATCTTCACTTCGTTCTTGAAGCACTGACGACGCATAGCGCTCGTGCGGGCAGCGTCCATGCCAGTTACATCAACGAGGTAGAAATGGGGAAACTCCTTCAGGGTCTTGCCCAGCTGTTCGATAATGAGGGCTTTATCTTCCTTTCTCATGATTGTAACGTCTTAAAATTAGATTTCATCGACGGCCTTGGTATCAACCTTAATACCACGACTCATCGTACTTGAAAGATAAATACTCTTCATATAAGTACCCTTGGCGGCAGCGGGTTTAAGCTTGATAATCGTAGCGATAAACTCCTTGGCGTTCTCTGCAATCTTCTCAGCGGAGAAGGAGACCTTGCCGATGGAGGCATGTACGATACCAGTCTTGTCGACCTTAAAGTCGATCTTACCCTGCTTGACCTCTTTCACGGCCTGTGCCACATTCATGGTCACGGTGCCGCTTTTGGGGTTTGGCATCAAACCGCGGGGACCGAGAATACGTCCGAGAGCACCGATCTTACCCATAATTGCGGGCATGGTGATGATGACGTCAATATCGGTCCAGCCACCTTTGATTTTGTCAATGTATTCGTCCAGTCCAACATAGTCGGCACCGGCTTCCTTCGCAGCAGCCTCCTGGTCGGGAGTGCAGAGGCAGAGGACACGGGTTACCTTACCCGTTCCGTTAGGAAGCGACACGACACCGCGGACCATCTGATTGGCCTTACGGGGGTCAACACCCAGACGTACGTCGATATCCACGGAAGCGTCAAACTTGGTCGTTGTGATGTCCTTGACCAGCTGTGAAGCTTCCTTGAGGGTGTATGCTTTCCCCGCTTCAACCTTCTCTGCGACCAGTTTTTGATTTTTTGTCAATTTAGCCATAGTTCAATTGAAGTTAATGGTTATGCGGGAAAGTCACCCTTTACGGTGATACCCATACTTCTGGCTGTGCCTGCAACCAATCTCATCGCTGACTCCACTGTAAAGCAGTTCAAGTCAGGCATTTTGTCGGTGGCGATAGCGCGCACCTGATCCCAGGTAATGGCAGCAACCTTCTTACGGTTAGGCTCTGCGCTACCACCCTTTACCTTGGCAGCCTCCAACAGCTGAACAGCCACAGGGGGTGTCTTGACGATGAAGTCATAAGACTTATCGGTGTAGTAGGTGATAACAACAGGGAGCACTTTGCCGGCCTTATCCTGAGTTCTGGCATTGAACGCCTTGCAGAAATCCATGATGTTAATACCCTTGGAACCAAGAGCAGGACCCACTGGGGGAGATGGATTTGCAGCGCCTCCTTTAATCTGTAGCTTGATTAATCCAGCAACTTCTTTAGCCATTGTTATTATTCATTAATGATTGATATAAACACGAGAGAGTGCGAACGTGTAACAAATCGTCCTACTCTTTCGCTACCTGCATGAAACCGAGCTCCAGAGGAGTCTTTCTTCCGAAAATCTTCACCGACACCTTCAGCTTCTTCTTCTCGTCATTCACTTCCTCTACGACAGCTTCGAAACCAGAGAAGGGGCCATCCGTGACCTTCACGGCTTCACCCACTTCAAACGGGATCGTCAGATCCTCCGGCACATCAGCCATCTCGTCCACGATGCCAAGCAGATGCTTCATCTCGCCCTCACGGATGGGGAGCGGGGTTTCACTGCCCTTGGCCTCGCTGAGGAATCCCAGCACGTTGGGAGTATAGCGCAACATCGCTTGAACATCAGGCGTGAGCACGCATTCCACCAAAACATAACCCGGCAGGTGACAGCGTTCCTTCACGATCCGTTTGCCGTTTCTGACATCGACATACTTCTCTTTCGGAATCAGCACCTGCGATACCTTGTCGCCATAATCGCCCTGAGCAACCTGCGCGTCAACGTACTCTTTGACCTTTCCTTCTTTACCGCTAATGGCACGCAAGACGTACCACCGCATTTTCTGTTCAGCCATAAGTTACGACCAGATTAGTTGGGGTATACAAACTCCATCACATGCTGAAAAGTGAAATCCATGACGAAAACTACCAGCGCAATGATGAGGGAAGCAGCTAATACAACAATGGCGCTGTTTAAAAGTTCTGAACGTGTAGGCCAAGTGGTCTTATGCACGAGTTCGTCGTAAGATTCCTTGCAGTAGTTTAAAATCTTCTTTAACATACTTACTTTCTTTTATTGCACGGGAAGAGAGGCTCGAACTCCCGACACCTGGTTTTGGAGACCAGTGCTCTACCAACTGAGCTATTCCCGTAAATGAAGCCCCCGCCCAAAAGAAAACGGGGGCTCATTTGTTATCTAGTAAAATCTAGGATATCTAAAAAATCCAGAGACACTAGAAGGTCTAGAGTGATTAATCGTCGAGGATCTCGGTGATCTGACCGGAACCGACCGTACGGCCACCTTCGCGGATAGCGAAACGAAGACCGACGTTCAGGGCCACAGCGTAGATCAGTTCAACAGTGATCTCCACGTTGTCACCAGGCATCACCATCTCGGTGCCTTCGGGGAGGTGAATCTCACCCGTGCAGTCCATGGTGCGGAGGTAGAACTGAGGACGATACTTGTTGCCGAACGGAGTGTGACGGCCGCCTTCTTCCTTCTTCAGGACATAGATAGAAGCCTTGAAGTTCTTATGGGGCTTGATCACACCCGGGTGGGTGATTACCATACCACGCTTCACTTCGTTCTTATCGATACCGCGGAGGAGCAGACCGACGTTATCGCCAGCTTCACCCTCATCGAGGATCTTACGGAACATTTCAACACCGGTGATAACGGACTTCTTATCCTCACCCAGACCAAGAATCTGGACTTCGTCACCGACCTTCACGATACCAGTCTCGATACGGCCCGTAGCAACAGTACCACGACCGGTGATGGAGAACACGTCCTCCACAGGCATCAGGAAGGGCTTATCGATATCGCGAACAGGCTCCTGGATCCATTCGTCGCAGGTGTCCATGAGCTGCATCACCTTGTCTTCCCATTCAGGCACACCATTGAGAGCACCGAGAGCGGAACCGCGGATGATGGGGGTGTCAGCCTCAAACTGATAAGCAGCGAGAAGCTCCTGCATCTCCATCTCAACGAGTTCGAGCATTTCCTCGTCCTCAACCATATCGCACTTGTTAAGGAACACCACCAAACGGGGAACGTTCACCTGACGAGCGAGCAGGATGTGCTCACGGGTCTGAGGCATAGGACCGTCAGTAGCAGCAACAACGATGATAGCACCATCCATCTGGGCAGCACCCGTTACCATGTTCTTTACATAGTCAGCGTGACCCGGGCAGTCCACGTGAGCGTAGTGACGCTTAGCGGTCTCGTACTCAACGTGAGCAGTGTTAATAGTGATACCGCGCTCCTTCTCTTCGGGAGCGTTGTCGATCTGGTCGAAGCTCTTCACCTCGGAGAGGCCCTTCTTAGCCAGAACAGTGGTAATAGCGGCGGTCAGGGTAGTCTTACCGTGATCGACGTGACCAATCGTACCGATGTTTACATGCGGTTTGGTTCTTTCGAATTTTTCTTTAGCCATAGCTATTTCTTCGTTATTATAAAAAGTTGTAGAATGATCTTTACTTAAGCAAGTGAGCTGTTGACGAGGATTGAACTCGTGACCTCTTCCTTACCAAGGAAGTGCTCTACCACTGAGCTACAACAGCGAATATCGTTCCGAATTTATGAGCGGAAGACGGGGCTCAAACCCGCGACCCCCAGCTTGGAAGGCTAGTGCTCTATCGACTGAGCTACTTCCGCATCATCGGTCCGCGTACGACAGCCATGCCTGTCGTCCCTGACACTCGGTGGGCGGAGATGGATTCGAACCACCGAAGGCGTGCGCCAGCAGATTTACAGTCTGCCCCATTTGGCCACTCTGGTATCCGCCCTTCCGGGCTTTGCAGCCGCTTAAAACAGCAAACTGTCTCGAAACGGCTGCAAAGGTAGGTATAATTTTTGAACCACAAAAACTTTTTGGTGTTTTTTTATCGGTTCGCCTGTTTTTCTTTGCTTTTTTGCAACTGACGGAGCAGTGCATCCACGCAATTATCGATTGCTTCTTCAAAAGTGTCGCACACCTTGGCTGCGAAAAGCTCGGTTCCCGCATTGACGCGGATACTGGCTTCTTTGTTCATTGCCGTCTCAGGTTTTACGACTTTCAGTGACACCTCTACCTTTCTTATTTCGTCGCTGAACTTCTCGAGTTTTCCCACTTTCTTCTGAACAAAGTCCTGCAGCTTCTCTGTGGGTTCGAAACGGATTGCCTGAAGTTTAACTTCCATAGTAACCTCCTTTTTCTTTAATGGTGAGTAAATGTTTACGCCCTGGGGTGGGCGGTTTGATACACTTTCTTAAGCTCCTCAAAGGTCGTGTGGGTGTAGATCTCTGTCGTTGACAGCTTCTCGTGACCCAGCAGTTCCTTCACTGACTCAAGGTCTGCCTGATGGTTGAGCATGGTTGTTGCGAAGGTGTGCCGCAGGACGTGCGGGCTGCGTTTACGTTGCGACGTAACCAGCCCCAACTGCCGTTTCACCATGTTGCGCACGTACTCCGGCCTCAGCCGCTGTCCATGTCTCGTGGCAAAAAACGGTGCATTGTCATCCTCCTTTTCTGTGGTCCTTTCCCCTATATATATATTAATAAGGTGTAAAAGGGCGTCACCGAAAGGCACGATCCTTTGCTTGTTACCCTTGCCGTGCACCACGCGTAGCGTTTGTGCACCCGCGTTGACATCGGCCATATTCAGGTTCACCAGTTCACTCAGCCGAAGTCCTGTTTCATAGAACATCGCAACGATCAAGTGATTCCGGCGCCCGTCATACGTATCATCGAACATGCCGTCCCCGTCCAGCAGCCGCGTCATATCGTCCTCACGGACGAAAGCGGGCAACACCCGCTCCTTCTTCGGAGCGGCCAGGGCCTGCACCGGATTGTGTTCCACGTAGCCCCGCAAGAGCAGGAAGCGGTAGAACGAACGCAGGGCAGACATCCGACGTTGTACAGAACTGGCTTTATTGCCGCTGTCCATCATCTGTATCATCCATTCCCGCGCCACATCCGTGTCAATGGTTTGCCAGGTAAGAGTATTGTCAAGGTGCTTGTAAAACGACTCAAACGCCATCAAGTCGCTCCGATACCCCCCCACCGTCATCGGCGAGGCCCCGCGCTCATAGCGCAGGTAATCGAAGAAAGCCTTGAGCAACATTTCCCTCACATTTCTGATATCAACGATGCGAAATTAGAGGTTTTTCTTCAGACCGCCAAATAAAATCAGCGAAATTTAATGTTCTTTGTGTTTTTAGTCTTCCACGCGGCGCAACTGCTCCACGTAAACAGCGTGTTCTTTAGCCAGGCGCTTCAGCACGGAGGGCTTGTCGAACTGCTGACGACGGCGGAGTTCCTTGACCACACCCGTCTTTTCAAACTTACGCTTGAACTTCTTCAGGGCGCGCTCAATGTTCTCGCCTTCTTTAACAGGTACTACAATCATGTTGTTCTGTTTGTTTAAGTGATTAAATAATGTAAACTTGCTACGACAGAGTCGAAAAGCGGGTGCAAAATTACAACTTTTTCCCTTCACCACCAAAGTTTTAACAAACATTTTGCTTTTGCAGCCCCATTTTATGCCTTGCCACGGTCCCCCACACCACGCCAGACCAAATTCTTTCCTCTTTCCTCTTCCCTCTTCACTCGCGCTCCGCGCTCCCTTGCCCAGTTCTTCTGTATATGAGTGACAGGCATAGATTGGACTAGTCCAAAATATGCCTGTCTCAACTGTTATCTTGTTATTGTGTATTCGTGTTATCCGGATTACGGTGTTTCTCCCCAGTTCCTCTTCATTTCACACAAGTACTATAATGTTTGCAATTAGAGATTCAGTCGGAATTCCATTGGCGTCATGCCAAAATGGCGAGTAAACTGCCTGCGGAAATTAGCAGGCGAGAAGCCCACCCTCTCCGCAATGGCGGTGATCGAAAGGTCGGGCTGTTCGCGCAGGAATTTGATCGCTTCTTCCATGCGCAACGCATTAATATACTGCGGTAGCGAAGCATTTTTGCGGCACTGCAGAAGCATATTATTGAGGGTGATGCGGTTGATGCCGAAACGGTCGCAGATATCCTGCCGCTGGAGATTGGGGTTGGCGTATAGGCGTTCTCTGCGGATGATGCTGTCTATCGAGTTGAACAGTTGTGCATCAACGGGCGCGGCCGCAGTCTGCCGCTGTTCCCTCTGTAGGTCCGCAGCCGAATGGGGGACGGCATCTGCCAACTGCTCTCCTACTCTCCCGACCAACTGCTCTCCTGCTCCACCATTCAACCGCTCTCCTGCTCTCCCGACCAGCTGCTCTCCTGCCCTCCCGGCCAGCTGCTCTCCTGCTCCTTCTTCCAGCAGATCCTCGGACAAATCGCCATCGAGGCGGTCCTCAGCGACGCTATCAGCCATAGGCAGCAGATGCGCCTCGCTAATCATGCGCACCAGGGCATGGTTTTTGCGAGCGATCAGCCGTTTCTGGTGCCAGAAGTAGACCACGGCAGTCAGAGTGACAAGCAGGAGCAAGGCGATAAGAACAACGACAATGGTTTTCTGCCGGTTCTCGCTCTCCATCTCCCGAATCTTCATATCCTGTTCCTGGTCATGATAACGCGCAGCATACTCGTGCGCCTCGCTGCGGTGCAGGCTGTCGCTGAGGGCTTTGCTCAGCAGGGCGTGGCGGTTCATCAGATGATAAGCCTCGTCCGTACGTCCGCTGGCGTAAGCCACTACGGCGCGGTTGCGCAGGATAATGGCATAGTTCATGTTCATCGTATCCTCCTGCATCCCCTCCACGATGCGGTCATCTGTCTGCATGGCTTCGTCATACAGTCCCAGCGCCATCTGCGTGGGTTCGATCATCCGCCTTGCGCTCCACGTTTTCGCGTAGTTGCTTTGCTCGAAACGTGTCAGATACTCCAGCGCCCTGGCCCTTTCCCCCATCATCGCATACGCATTAGCGAGAAACCCGTTAGCCTGCGCCCTGTAGAAATCTATGTAACGTTCGCAGTCCTCCGGGATCTCGCTCCATAACAGCCGGTAGCTGTCTTCTACGTATGCATCAGCGTGCTTTTCATAGTGTGTAAGTCTGTCCAGAATATGTTGTGCCACGGGGATGATTTCGGCATAGCGTTCCAAATCGCCCAGCACGTGTATCTTGCGTTTGGAAGCAACGATGAAAGCGTCCATCCGGTCTAAGCTCCCCGGCTGATCCAGCTCCTGTATGCTGTGATTGATTTTTTCCAGGCCTTCCTCGGTGCGCCCGATATGGGTCATCACGACACCGACCTCCGCCTCTGCGCGCAACAGTTCCACCTCCTCGTCCAGAGCGCGGCAGACCTCGGCCTTCTCCGTTGCCCATCTGAGGTATTCGTTGTCGTCGGCTTTGGAACGGCAGATGGCCAGCAGCACATCAATGACCGCCTCCCGGTTCTCTATTCTCGCCTTCACCGAATCATGTTGCAGCAACGTTTCGCAGATACTCTGCGCCGAATCCTGGTTCTGTGCCACCAGCGACTTGCTGTAAATGACGGCCCTGTACAGCTGCTCGTGGAAGGGGTCTATATTCCCCAGCAACGCCGCGGAATCCAGCAGTACGAGCGCCCGCTCAGGATGTACAGCATATTCCACCATGATCGTATCTTGCTGATACGGGGTGTTGCCGAGCTGCGCCGAAGACCTCGCCGGCTGTTCTGTTTCTCCGCAGCCGATGAGGGCACATAAGATCATAATATAGAAAAGAATATTACGCATATAACGGTTCGCTGACGAGTGTTTCAAGAAAGTACAATGATTGCCGGACGGGAGGATGCCTAGTCTTGACGGTTTTGAGTTCTTTTTAAGAGAGGTCTTGCTGTTATTCTTATCATTTATTTCTCTACCACTTCTTTTCAGCCCTTCCTTCTCTTCAGTTCGCATGACTTTTTAATGACATCCTCGTCCGCCGACGATCGATATTGATTTTAGACTCCAGTGCAAAAGTATGGCAAAAACAGACATTCCACAAGAAAAAGTGACGCACATTTTGGCTTTCCGACCAAAAAGATGCCTAAAAAGTCTGTTCCCCTGCCAAGGAATGCCATGACAGGGGAACAAAATAGGGGGAGCGGATCACCTCCCTTCGGCAGAGCGCCGGCGGATGAAACCAGCCAAAATGGAACATTTCTTACGATTCGGCCTCCGTCTTCCGGTCCGCCGAACCCGTCCGATGGTTACTTTCTAGCCTTCTTCTTGCCATCCACGACATAAACGCCGCGCTGGGCATGACTGACGCGACGCCCTGCGAGGTCGTAGATCTCAGCTTCCTTGCTGTTCCCGTTAATGGCATTGATTGCCGTGACATCTGCGCCCGTGGCATGGCAAATCGCGATCTGGCTGGCGGTAGCGTTCTGCTGCAGCCATACAACGCCGCAGCGGGTCGGCAGGAAAGTCTTGTCGGCACTGGTGGGAAGCAGCACGCTCTCCAGGATTTCCACGTCCTGCTTGGCAGGTATGCCATAACGCTGCGCATCGCCTGCGAGACTCTCCCAGCTGCCAGCGAAAAGGATGCGGTTGCCTTGATTGTCGCTCATGGTCACGCTCTGCAACTCCGTATCGACGAGCAGGGCGTCGTTCGTGCGGGCACGCAGATTCTGTGTCTTTGGCGAATAAATAAGGTAGGGCATGCCGGCCTGAATGCCTTCGCTGGTGCAGTCGAGGAAATAGAGGCACAGCGTAGCGCCTTCCTGGCGAATGGCTGCCAGACGTTCTACGCGCACATCGGGGGCTGCCGTCTGCAGCTGCGTTGCGCTGAGCGTCATAGGCAGGCACAACGTATTGTAGCCTGCGAAAAGGTATCGGTTAATCTGCACGGGTTGCTCCGCAGTCTGCAATACGCTCACGTCGAGCGACGCACTGGTGGTGGACAGGTACTTTGTGCGGTTCTGTGCCAGGGCGGGTACACTCATCAGCACAGCAGCCATCAGGGTAAACATCAGTTTTTTCATAGCGTTCGTGTTTGTTGGGTAAATAAAAGGGTGGTTGATTCGAAGTCGTCTCCCTCCGGACGGACGGGAGCGGTGAAGGCTGGGGATACCGGTTAGCCGATATTCCCCACCTTAATAAGATATTCTGCAATCTGCACGGCATTGAGGGCCGCGCCTTTCTTGATCTGATCGCCGCAGAGCCAAAAAGTAAGCCCGTTCTCGCAGGCCAGGTCCTGACGGATGCGACCGACATAGACGTCATCCTTGCCGGCGGTGAACAGCGGCATCGGGTATTTCTTGTTGGCGGGATCGTCGATGACGGTGATGCCTTCGGCTTTGCTCATGGCCTCGCGAGCCTCCTCGGGGGTAATGGGACGTTCCGTCTCGATCCATACGGCCTCGGAATGGCTGCGCAGCGAGGGCACACGCACGCACATCGCCGAGCAGGCGGCATCGGTGTGCATAATCTTGCGCGTCTCGTTGAACATCTTCATCTCTTCCTTGGTGTAGCCGTTGTCGGTGAACACATCGATCTGCGGGATCACGTTATAGGCCAGCTGGTAGGCGAATTTCTCCACCGTGGGCTCTTTGCCGTCGAGTACCTCGCGGTACTGCTGTTCCAACTCAGCCATGGCTGCTGCACCGGCACCGCTTGCGGCCTGGTAGCTGGCTACGTGAATGCGGCGGATGTGACTGAGGCGCTCCAGGGGCTGCAGACAAACCACCATCATGATAGTGGTGCAATTGGGGTTGGCGATGATACCTCGCGGACGGTTCAGGGCGTCTTCTGCGTTGCATTCAGGCACCACCAAAGGTACATCCTTGTCCATGCGGAAAGCGCTGCTGTTGTCAATCATCACGGCGCCATGCTTGGTGATGGTTTCTGCAAAGTCTTTTGAGGTTCCGCCGCCGGCGGAGACGAAGGCGATATCCACACCGCGGAAATCGTCGTTGTGCTGCAGCAGTTTCACTTCGTATTCCTTGCCGCGGAAGGTGTACTTGCGGCCCGCGCTGCGCTGGCTTCCGAAAAGCACCAACTCGTCGATGGGGAACTGACGTTCATCCAAGACGCGCAGAAATTCCTGACCTACGGCGCCGCTGGCGCCTACAATAGCGATTTTCATATTATTCTTATGTTCTATTGGTTGGGTGTCTTAATTATCTAAAGTTTTGATTTGGGGGTCGGCAGGTAAATAGTCGAGACGCTTTGCCAGCTCTTCCATGGACTCCAGCACCACGGCAGCGCCTTCGTTGGCCAGCAGCTGCGGATCGAGGGGACCCGTATTAACGGCAATGGTAGTGATGCCTGCTGCTACGGCAGCCCGTACGCCCAACGGCGCATTTTCCACGACGACGGCTTCGTCAGCAGAGATACCTGCTTTCTGTAGCGCCATCAGATAGGGCTCGGGGTTGGGCTTGCCATATCGGACATCATCGCCCGTTACCATCAGTTCCGGCTTGAAATGTCCCGGATAATGGCGGTCGAGGCGCGACAGCAGAGATTGCTGTGCCGAACCTGTGACGAGCATACGTAGGAGACCTGCTTCACGGACTTTGTCGAGCACGGCTGCAGCCCCGGGTATTTCCGGAGCCTCGCCTCCGTGGGCGGCTTGGTATTCGTTGAACACCGCGGTCTTGCGGATATACAATTCGCGCGCTTCCTCTTCGGTCGCCTCGCGACCCCAATAGCGCTGGGTGAAGATACTGATGGTGCCGATGCCCGTGCGGCCCTCATTCTCGAAGGCGTCAACGGGTTTCATGGGCAGACCATAGTCGGTCATTACCTTGGCCCAGGCGTAGGCATGGCCTGGCATACTGTCGAACAACACGCCATCCATGTCGAACAACACCGCTTTCAGCTTCTTGGGCAGCGGCAGAAGTGTCGCGGGGCGCTCTTTCTTAACTTCGTTGATCAAATGATTCAATCCTTACTGCGTTTTTTAGGCTTCACCCAAGCGGGCTTTGATGGCTTTTGTCTCGGCCTCATAACCGGGCTTGCCCAGCAATGCGAACATGTTCTTCTTGTAGGCCTCCACACCGGGCTGGTTGAAGGCGTTGACACCGAGCAACTGGCAGTGAATGCCACAGGCGCGCTCGAAGAAATAGATGAGCTGACCCAAATGGTAGGCATCGAGTCGTTCGATGGCGATGCGGATGTTGGGCACGCCGCCGTCAACGTGCGCCAGTTGCGTACCGAGTTCAGCCATTTTGTTCACCTCGTCCACGCGCTTGCCGGCAAGGAAGTTCAGACCGTCGAGGTTCTCCTCGTCAGAGGGAAACAGCAGCTTGTGCTCGGGTTGCTCCACGCTGATGACGGTTTCGAAGATGGAGCGCTCGCCGTCCTGGATCCACTGGCCCATGGAGTGCAGGTCGGTGGTGAGGTCCACGCTGGCGGGATAGATGCCCTTGCCGTCCTTGCCCTCGCTCTCGCCGAAGAGTTGCTTCCACCATTCTGCCATGAAGTGCAATTTGGGCTGGTAGTTCGCCAAGATTTCTATCTTCTTGCCTTTCGTATACAACGCATATCGGGCAGCGGCATATTGTGCGGAGGGATTCTCTTCGAAAGGCTGAGCGGCGGTTTTCTCCATGTCCTGGGCGCCGCGCACGAGTGCTTCAATATCAAATCCTGCCACGGCAATGGGCAGCAGTCCTACGGGGGTGAGCACCGAGAAACGGCCGCCAACGTTATCGGGAATAACGAAACTCTTGTAGCCTTCCTTGTCGGCACAGGTGCGGGCAGCGCCGCGCTTGGCGTCAGTGATGGCCACGATCACCTTGCGGGCTGTCTCCTTGCCGCGCTGCTCCTCACACTGACGCTTGAGCAGACGGAAAGCCAGGGCCGTCTCCGTGGTCGTACCGCTCTTCGAGATATTGATTACGCCGAAACGTTTTGTACTCAGGTAGGCGGTCAGTTCTGCCAGGTAGTCCTCGCCGATATTGTTTCCAGCGAAGAGGATCACGGGATTCTTGCCGTCTCCGGTGAGCCATTGGAAGCTGTTCTGAAGGGCTTCGATCACGGCCTTGGCACCGAGGTACGAACCGCCAATTCCAGCCACCACCACGGCCTCGCACTCCTTGCGCAGGACCTCGGCCGTAGCCTTGACCTCCGCGATGAACTCCGGCATGATGCTGGAGGGCAGATGCAGCCAGCCCAGATAGTCGTTACCCGGACAGGTGCCCTGTTCCAGGGACTCCTGCGCTTTCTCTACGCGCGCGCACAATTCCTTTATTTCTGCAGCCTCTACCACGGGGGCCACTTTCGTCAAATCTAATTTTACCATGTTTTTATGAATGAGTTTAAATGACTTTGCTCTGTGTTCGCAGATGAAGAAACCCCTCACCTTTGCGCCGCAAAGTTAGTTCATTTTTACGAGAACACCGAAGAAACCTCCAAAAAAATGCAAATAAGGACATTCTGCTTGTGCAGAATCAAGAATGTCGGATTCCGTACAGGGCCGTAGATACGGGCAGGGAGAACGCAAAAAAGGCATACCTAAGAAAGCATGCCCTATAATTCAGGTGCTGATGCGAGGCCGATCAGTTGCGGATGCGCTCGCTCACAGGCTTGTGTGTGTCGAGGCCCGTCCCGAAAATATCCACATATTCAACGTGCAACGATGTGGGAGAGCGCATCTGAGCGAAGAGTTTGTGGAGTTGGGCTTCTTTACCGTTGATGCTGGCAAGGGCTATCCATTTGCCGTGGCGCTGACAGATGCGGATGTTGAACTTGCTGTAGGCGGTGAGATGAACAACCGCTTCGTTGCCGCCTTTTTTTACAACCTTGTACCCGAAGGCAAGTTTGCGCTGGACAAAAGAGAGTTCCTTTTGGCTGCCATCCTCCTCAGCACGAATCCAATAGACATGGATGGGCTCTTTTGTGTCGAGCCTCCCGTTGACTTGCCGGACGTCATAGCAGATGTAATTGCGGTTGGTGCTCCGCTCGAAGCGGAACAACCGACCTTCAGGCTCGGCGGCTGAGATTGTAAGGGATGGAATGAAGGCAATACATAGTAGCAGAGCCCGATAGAGGAACGATATGGATCGGGGACTCCCATTGAGGATTTTCGCAGGACTTTTTTTCATTCCTTGAAGGATGAGGAGAGTGATAAATGAGTAAATATTTTTAAACAAACGGGGGGGGGTGGGATGCATAAAAAATGAAGTGACTCCGTGTAAATCATCTCGTGAGTGCGGAGAATTCCTCAGAAACTGAACTGGAAGCCGAAGCGGACACCGTCGGTCTTCGTGTCGGGGTGTTCGTGGTAGTTGATGCGATGCACCCATTCCACAGAGAATAAATTGAAGATGTTGTGGACGCCTGCACTGACTTCCATATAGGGGCGCTTGGGGTCGATGGGATAAGAGCCCTGAGGCAGCTGAAAGAGCTCCTGGTCACCTGCATTCTCGCGCAGCGTGGGGTTGTTCTTGTCGGTCAACTGTCCCCATACCCCCTTGAAGGCGACATATTCGCGCCACTTGAGTTTCTTGAGCAGCGGGATGCGGTTGAAAATCTTGCCGTTGAGGTCCCAGGCCACCATCCAGCACAACTTACGGTCCATGAAGAACTCCATATTGCGCAGCATACTGAAGGTGCCTTCCTGTTGGATATAGGTGAGTGAGATGGGGGGCGTCATGAGCAGCGGGAACGGGAGTTTGTTCCACTGTGCGGCGACATCAATGTGGAGGTCGATATGTCCCCAACTGCCGAGCCATTGGCGCTTATAGATGCCGGCTTCAGTCATGTTCATCCGATATTGTCCGCCGAGAAAGCCATCGAAACCCATGGTGTGACGGAGATAGTACTCGGGATTGTCGAAATTGATGGGGTATCTGTTCTGCTTCGTATTGACAAAAGTTTGTCCCGGCGCATAATGTAGACCGACGCTCCATTCGGTGGTCCTGAGGCGGCGTGTCTCTCCTCCGTCGTGGAGATGCTTGAAATGCAGGTCACCGGTGACTTCGTTGCTCTCGGTCTTCAGGGATGTCTTTAGGTTCAGTCCGTTCTCCGTCTCGTAGACAAAACTGAGGCGTTGGCGGTTGTAAAAGTACATTTGTTTTACCGTCTGCGTGCGTATGCCCATGAGCAGGTTGTCCTTGTCGTTGATAAGGAACTTGTCAGATGGTGACATGACATCGTAAGCGCTTTCGAAGATGATATTGCGCATAGGGAACTCAAAGGGAGAGAGTTTCTTCTTATTGAACGACCAAGTGATGGTGCTGCCATAATAGGGCTGGCGAGATTTGAAACCGTAGGCGGCATATCCGTGCCAGAAAAGGCGGGGATGGAGTGCTGCCATGGTACGACCGCTCAAACGCAGCCTGAATCCGTCGACAAAATTATAGGAAGCAGAACTCATGACGGGGCCGAAATCAAACTTGCTGGGTTTGTCCTTAGGGCCTGTCTCGATATAGTTCTCGCCCACGGCTTTGATGATGAAAAGGGGCACTTTGAAGCCTTTGTGGTTCTTCAGCTTTTCCATGAACCCGCCTACACCGGCCTCCTTGGCGGTGAGCGCTACGGCGCGGTATTCGTTCCAGAATTCATCGTCACGATTGCGTGCGTTGGCCACCATCCGTTTTTCCGTCCTTCCACGGAAGAGGGCGTTGGGCAGGGCGTCAAAGGCATAATTGCTGATGCGCGTGTCTCTTACGGCCAGCGCCTTGACGCGAGCAATCCGCAGTTCAGCCCACATGAGGTCCGTGGCAAGGGCCCACTCGCCGTTCTCCAGCTGCACAAACTCCTGCTCGATCTGCAGGTTGTCGACAAAATTGACGTCGCTCTTACGGGGGACCGACAGTCGGCACTTGCGCACGTGCAGCGAGCTGTCGGCCAGGATATATAATTCGCCGCTGAACCCGAAGTCCTGAACATTGTTGGGCGCAAACTCAAGATGATAGCATCGTTGTCCGGCCACCTCAACGGTGTCTTGAATGAAAAACCGGTAGAAATTCACGGCATGATTGCCGATGGGACTCACGAAAGGATACTGAAGCAGACGAACGTAGTCGTCGTAGATGTTGATGTCCTGGAATACTTCCTTGAGCACGGTGTTAGCCATTTCGCCTGTCGTGAGCAGTTGGTTGAGGCCCGATGCCTGTTCGCCATGGACAATGTCCTTCTCTGCGTGTGGCTGCTTGCGAAAGACATGCTGCGTGACGACTTCGTTGTACATCAGCGGCATGATTCGTTTACCGTTGTAGGGACTGATCTCGGTGTGCTCACCCCAGTCAAAACGGCGCTTGACGTGGGAAGAATCTGTCGGAACCTCCACCGCCCAACCACTGTTTTGGGAAAGAGCAGTACTATCCGGGGATGTGATTATCGTGTCAAGGGCATTGGTCGGTAGGCCTTGAGTGATGCTGTCGGAACTGAGGCTGTCGTGATGGAGGCTGTTGCCCGTCGTTTGGCCCGCACGGTAGTCGTTCAGGGCGAGCGAGATCTTCTGGTATTTGGTGTATTGGTAGTAGTCGTGGTTCTCCAGCTTCGTCTGCTCCCGGGCTGCCACGACGTGCTTCATCAGTTCTACGGCAGGATTATTCTTGCGGCTGTAGCGTTTCTTGGGAGCACTGACCACAAACTCTGTCATCACTGCCGTGCTTTCTTTCAGCCGGATGCTGAGCGGCGATTTCGTCTTGGCAGTGATTTTGATGAGTTGTGGCTGATAGCCCATGATGGATATGGTGAGTTCCCGTCCGTTGTACCGGTCTATGGAGAAACGGCCGCGGTTGTTCGTCGTTACTCCTTTGCCTATAGCCTTGTAGAAGACATTGGCAAAGGGGATGCTCTCGCCAGTGGCATCATCTGTCACTACGCCGGTGAGTTTCTGTGCCCCGGACGGACAGAGGAGTGCGAACATGAGGGTGATGGACAATAGCGCTTTGCGTATCATGAAATCCAATGCGTGTAATGAGTGAAAGTGTTGTGTCCCCAACGGGTCTTTCGGGTAATGAGTTCAAACAGGGCGATGCCGGCGAAGGTGGTGAGGATGCCGGCCAGCACGTCAATGACGTAGTGGTGGGCACTATAGACTGCCGTGAACCAGATGCCGACGCTGACGAAGGCCAGCACCGCGCTGAGCCAACGGGGGCTGCGGCTGCAAAGGCTATAGATCAGGGCCACCAGCGGATAGGCGGCATGAAGTGATGGCAGCGCTGCGAAAACATTGCAGTTGCGGTCGTAGAAACTATGGAAAAAGTTGCCGCCGGTAAGTTCGTCGAAGCGCGCCAGACCGGCCGCAGAACCGGGCGTGTGCAGGATCGGTTCGAAACCGTGCTGGAGCACGTACCAGGGTGGGGCCGCAGGGTGAATATAATAGATGGCAAAGCCTATGAGATTCACGGTAAGGAAGGCCCAGCTCATACGGGCGCACCACTCATAGCGGCGGCGGACAAAGAGCCAGATGGCAAAAGCCATGGGAACGGGAACCCAGCACAGGTAGAGGATGCCGGCAAACAGGTCGGCCACGGGCCAGTGGTGGTGCATGAAATAGGCTCCTGGGATGACACGCGTACCGCTGTCCGCCATGCCAAACCAGGCCAGCTCGTGGGTGTAGAGGTCGTGAATGTCAATCTCGTTGACCAGATAATTGGGATAGAGCCCCAGGAGACCGTAGATGATGCCGAACAGGGCAAAGGGGACCAGGGCCAGTATTAACCGTCCCGCATAAGAGGTGATGCGATGCATATCTTGTTTCTGATGTTTCGGGGTCTATGATTCTCTCTTGGCGAGCTCGCGCCGGCAGTGGACGAGGCGCTTCAGGGCCGTGGCGTTGGCAAAAAGGGCAATGACGGCCAGGCTCCATCCCAGAATGCTGCTGCAAGCGAAGAGTCCGGAAAGCAGACAGCCCAGGCAGGTGATGACCACGCGCTCGGGGCGTTGCATGAGACCGGTCTTGCACTCTACGCCCAGTCCTTCGGCACGGGCCCTCACGTAACTCACCATCACCGATCCCAGCAGGGCCAGGAAGGTGACCAGCACCCATTCCAGCTCGTCTGCACCGAAGAAGTAGAAGGAGATGGACAGGAGGGTCGCGATCTCACACAGGCGGTCGGTGACGGAGTCCAGCAATGCGCCGAACTGGCTGTGCATGTGGCCGCAACGGGCCACGTGCCCGTCGAACATATCGAAGAGGCTGCCGAGGAGCATCACCAGCGAAGCCCAGGCCAGGACGCTCGTGCCGGCCAGGCCTGTCTGATAGCCTTCCCAGCCTTCAACGGCGATCATGGCGGCGGCAACAAGACTAATCACGGCACCCGCAACAGTGAGCATGTTGGGGGTAATGCCAAGCTTGATGAAGAGGTCGGCCAGAGGGGTGATGACGCGATGCAGAAAGACATCCAGTTGATCTCTTGGTTTCATAAATTCATTTGCTTTTTAGTTCTTGGGACGTGAGGGGGGCACGTCGTCGCGGCAGAATTCTGCGAAAACGAAAAACCTTTGCATGGGATAGTTCCAGCAGAGGGCCACGAGGATGGCTGCGATGACCTTGGCTCCGAGGAACAGACTCACGCCGGTCAGACATTCCGTCAGCACAAAGGTGGCCCCGGTATTCAGGAGCAGACTGCAGCACCAGGTCATCACGTAACGCAGGGCGATGATCTTGCGGGGACGTTTCTGCCAACGGAAAACGAGAAGGTAGTTGTAGACGCAGTTGAACAACGCGCCAAGCAGGGCTCCGCAAGCGGTCGCCAGGACATAGTTGCAACCTACGTATGCCAACAGGGCCGTCAGCCCGAAGTCCAGGGCTGTGGCCATGACGGAGGCTGCCTGAGCCTTGATGAAAAGCCGCCACTCGCGCATCTCTACAACAGACATTGCAGCAGCAACAGAAGGCATGCGCTATAAACGCCGGCCAAGATGTCGTCTGCCATGATTCCCCAACCTTCCGGCAGCGATTCCATTCGCCGGATACCGAAGGGCTTGAAAATGTCGAAAACGCGAAAGGCGATAAGAGCAGCCAGGCTCCACAAGAGCCAACAGCTGTCATAGCGTACCGCCAACAGGGCGATCCATGTGCCCACCATCTCATCAACGACGACACGCGAGGGGTCGGGGCCCCATAACCGCTCACAGGCTGTACTGGCAGGTACGCCCACTATCGTGAACGCCACAACCAGTACAGCCGTCACTGCCAGACACCAGATTGGCGACAAAAAGAATGCGTAGCCAATCCATACCAACCATGCCAGCAGTGCCCCAGCCGTCCCGGGGGCCACTGGCGAAAAGCCAGTGCCAAACCCGGTGGCGATGATTTGGTAGAAACGGGTTTTGTTTCTGTTCATCGTTTTTGAAGAATGTTGAGCGGAATGAAAATACTATTACATCAGTCGAGGGGTTCGTCAGCATCGTAACCTCCCATTTCACGAATGGCATTCTTAAGCAAGGTGTATTGCTGATAGAGATGATTGATGGGCGTCTCGTCCTGCGTATAGTCGTGCATGGGGGACTTCAGGAAGAAGGACATGAAACGTTGGATGCCTGAATGACCGGCGCGTGCGGCCAGGTCGGAGAGCAGCACCAGGTCGAGGCATACAGGCGCGGCCAGGATGGAGTCGCGGCAGAGGAAGTTGATTTTCACCTGCATGGGATAGCCCATCCAACCGAAGATGTCGATGTTGTCCCACGCTTCCTTCGCGTCGCCGCGCGGCGGATAATAGTTGATACGCACCTTGTGGTAATAGTCGCTGTAAAGGTCGGGTTGCTTGTCTGCGCATAAGATGGATTCCAGCGTGGAGAGTTTCGAGACTTCCTTCGTGTGGAAATTGGCAGGCTCGTCGAGGACAAGGCCATCGCGGTTGCCCAGGATGTTGGTGGAAAACCACCCGTTCAACCCTAAGCAGCGGGTGCTGATAATCGGGGCAAAGCCGCTCTTCACCAACGTCTGACCAGTCTTGAAGTCTTTGCCGGCGATGGGCAGCTGCTGACGCTCGGCCATTTCCCACATGGCAGGAATGTCAACGGTGGTGTTGGGCGCGCCCATGATAAAGGGTGCTCCTTCGGCCAAAGCGGCGTAGGCATAGCACATTGAGGGGGCAATGTTGTCGGTGTCGTTGTCGCGCATGGCTTGTTCGAGATGGGCCAGCGTGTCGTGGACTTTCATGTTCACAGGTACGTAGATTTCTGTAGAAGCAGCCCAAAGCACGACAATGCGGCTGCAGCCGTTGGCCGCTTTGAAACGGCGGATGTCCTCGCGAAGTGCTTCTACCATATCCCACCGGGTGGCGCAGTTCTTAACGTTGTCACCATCCAGTCGGTTGGCAAAGCGTTTGTCAAAAGCAGCGGGCATGGGTACGATGGCGCGTAGTTCTTCCTCGACGGGTAGAATGTCCTTGGCGCGCAACACTTCGGCATTGACGGCTGCCTCGAAGGCATTGGCGGGATAAACGTCCCAGGTGCCGAAGACGATGTCGTTGAGCGATGCCAGTGGCACAATTTCACCATAATGCAGGTAGCGTGCATCAGTCCCGCTTCCTACACGGATTTTGTCATACTGTGTCATGGAACCGATAGGTTTCGCAAGACCCTTGCGTGCCATGAGCACGCCTGTCATAAAAGTAGTGGCAACAGCACCGTTGCCTACAATCATTACGCCTATCCGACCTTCGGCAGGACGTACAGAATTTGTTGTTTTAGTCATTTTATGTTATAAATAAGGTTGGTAGTTTCTATTGCTGTCATCGCCACTCCTTCCAGTCCATGCACGGCCAGACTCTGCCCTGTGAGAAATAGGTTAGGTATGGGTGTCTTGGGTGAGAGCATGGTGAGCATCATTTGGCGGCTATCCTTGCGAACACCATAGGCCGAACCCTGGGGAGTGCCTGTGAAGTCGCGATAGGTGAGGGGCGTGTGCGTGACGCGCTTCTCAACCATGTCCGCAAGGCCCGGTATGGCGCGTTCTGCCAATTCGATGCAAGCATTGGCCAGTCGCTGTTTCATAAGTTCATACTCTGGTCCGCGATGACCGCTGCGTGTGGACTCCCATGCCTTGCATACCTGCCAAGGTAGTGGCGTGAGCAAGTCTAATTGCAGCGGATAACCGGACGTGCTGTTATCGGTGAGTTCAGGTACACGACAACTCACCATCACACGATCCACTGTGCCTTGCGCAATGATATCAGGTGAAGGAGGCGTCCAAATGTCGGGGTGTCGATAGATATATTTATTATGGTTGAAATAGGATAAGGCCCCGCTTCTGAGCACCAACGAGGCGGTGAAGATGCCTCCTGTGTTCTCGAGAGCACGAATCCTACGGCGGAAGAGGGGTCTGAGCAGGGCTGACGTCTTCACCCAATCAAAAGTAATCTGCGGATGAACGTCGCTCACGAACAGACGTCCTTCAAAACATCTGCCGTCGGCACATCGTGCCATAACGATACGGCCGTCCTGCTCAATCAGTTCCTCCACTTCGGCATGACAAACCAGTTGACCTCCTTGACGTCTGATGCCCTCGACAAGGGTATCCACAAGAAGGTTGCCAGGCCCTTGTAGTCGCCAACTGCTTAATATATTGCTTGCCAAGGTGTGCGCTAACGTGTATAGCGGCAGTGATTCGCGCCGCAGTTCCATCTTCAACGCCGGTCCGGCAACGATATCCGTCAGCAGCGGGTCGCTAAATAAGTTTCGCAGGTAAGTATAAGCGTTGACTTCGCCTCCTTCCTGCCATGATGGTATATTGGCCAGCATGGAAGTGAAACGCTGCAAATTTGTGTGCTCTGCCGGAAAACGGCGTGCCAACGATTCGGTATAGGCCTCGAAACCTTCAGCAAGGGCAAACGTTTCGTTGCCGATGCTTACGCGTTCAGAACCTGCCGGATCGAGACGCTTCCAAGGCAATTGCAACAAACCTAGTCGTGCAAAGATGTCGTGCAGGGGTTGTCCTTCGGCCAGACCGCCAATGTAATGGAACCCCGTATCAAAAGTGTAGTTGCCTCGGCGGAAACTTTGCAGGCACCCTCCGGGCATTCCCTGACGCTCGAGCAGAAGTACGCTTCTGCCTGACCGGGAGAGTTCGTGGGCACATGCCAGACCACCAAAACCGCTACCTATGATGACGACGTCGTAAATCATTGCACAAAGATTTTCAATTGGGCTTCGGCGATTGTTTCGTGATTGACCGTTGTCGTACCGTGGGCCATCACCATTGCTCCGACATGCAAGTGGAAGGTGACCGTGGTCACCATTTTCTCGCTCGGACGGGGCCTGCGTGCGCAACTGAAGTGCTTCACTTCGGCAATAAGTCCTATAGGGGGGTGAATGGTTTCACGCTGAAGCGACTGATAACCGGCGAGAGCAGAACACGATTGTGCAATATGTTCAATCATTCCCGTCTCCGACAATTCGTGGAAAGGAGTGATGAACAGATTGTCCGACCGCACAGTCAGCGCTGTCCTCCCGCATTCTCCGTCCAAGGGCTCAAACTCGTCAATCATAATCATCGGATTACGTTGTGGAATGAGCCTCAGAATATCCTCGCCGAGATATTTCATGCAGTTTGATGCTTTTCGATGTAGTCGTATAAGTCGTTGAAGGTCTTAATCTGATGCAGGTCTTCGGCTGGTATTGTAATCTTATAGGTATATTGTACCAGGGCCACAAGGTCTACGAGATTGATGCTGTCGAGTTGGAGCGTCTCTTTCAGCGAGGCTTCTGGTGAGAAGTCCTTTTGATCGATTTCGTACTCTTCCGAGAGCAGTTGGTTTACTTGTTCAATGATTTCATTACGTGTCATAAACAATTGTTTTTATAGTGAATAGTATATTTATTTGGTCTTTATAGTGGTTTTTAAGCCTTTAGGATGAGAGATCTTTTAGGTCTTTTACACCTGATGGACGCATCGCATAATCTTATAATAACTTCTTTGCTCTTATATGCTTCCTACAATCCCTGCTCCCCGAGGTTCTTTACGATGAGAGTGGAGTTGGTGCCTCCAAATCCGAACGAATTGCTTAGGAATGTGTCAAAGTGCGTGTCATAAGTCTCGGGGACTACATGGATGCAGGCCGTATCCTCGTCGGCGTTCTCGAAATTGAGTGAGCCGGCGATGAAATCATTTTTCATCATTAAGATCGAATAGATGAGTTCCGAGGCGCCTGCCATCCACATCTCATGTCCGGTCTGTCCCTTGGTGGAGGTGACAGGCACGCGGTAGTCGCCGAAAAGACGCGCTATGGCAAGGGCTTCCTTTCCGTCGCCGGCTTGGGTGGAAGTGGCATGGGCATTGATGTAGCCGATATCCCTCGGGGTGAGGCCGGCGTGTTGCAGGCTTAGTTCCAATGAGCGTGCCGGACCATCCACGTTTGGTGTGGAGATATGATCGCCGTTGCCGGAGAATCCCCAGCCGACGATTTCTGCCAGGATAGGCGCCCCGCGCCGGACAGCATGGTCGTAACTTTCCAGCACCAATGTAGCGGCACCGCCACCAGGCACGAGACCGTCGCGGTCGCGGTCGAAGGGACGGCTCGCCCGCGTGGGTTCTCCTTCGCGGGTAGAAAAAGCCATAAGACCGTCAAAGGCAGCCACACAATACATATTATTTTCCTGAGCCCCTCCGCATACAATACAATCTTGCAAGCCGTCGCGAATCAGCAAGTAACCCAGACCAACGGCTTGGGAACCTGAGGCGCAGGCGGCTGAAGCCGTCAAGTTAATGCCTTTAAAATGGTATAGCGTAGCCAGGTTCATCGTTACTGTCGAGTTCATCGACTGAAAGATAGCACCGCTGCCACAGGCCAGTGTAGAACCGGCTTGACGGAACTTGTCGAGGGCACGCATCGTAGATTCTGCTACACTGTCATTGCCGAAAATCACGCCCACTTCGTGTGCATCGATATACGATTGGTCAAGGTGTGCGTGTGCCAGTGCCTGACGTGTGGAGATATATGCATATTGGGCCTCCTCGGGAATAAGTTTGCGCAAATCACGGTTGAGATAAGGTTTCAAGTCTGGGCAGGGCACGTCGGTGCAAAGGGCCGAACGGAAGCCGGCGTCCTTACGCTGCTGGCTGAAGATAACGCCACTCTTGCCGTGGTACAGCGATTCCCGTACCTCGGCCAGGGTCGTTCCCAAGCACGACCAAATGCCCAGTCCTGTAATAACAACTCTATTTTGCATGGTTGAAAAAAATGATGATAGGAATGATATGGTTTGTCTTTGTTTATTGCAGTGAGGTCATAGGGGGCGCTGATAGCATCTCCTCCGCTTGACGAATTTCGGTTTGAGCGCTGTCCATTGCGACAATTCTCGGCTGTTGTTTTCAAGTTGAGGTCCTGTTTCAGCCCATAGGATCCCCATCTTATTATATAAGGTGATAAGCTCCTCGAAGAATAGCGCGTTCACGCCCATTCCCTGCATGTCGGGTCTGATCGCAATAAGTAGTAGTTCTGCCGACTCCTCGTGCTTCCATTTGAGTGAGCGCATCAAATGGAACCAGCCCGTAGGCCACAATCTTCCCTTGCTGCGTTGCATAGCACGGGTGAGCGTGGGCATCGTTACTGCCACTCCGACGCATTCGTTCTTTTCGTTGACAACAACGGGAATGAGGTTGAGGTCGATGAGGCTGAGGTATTTCTTTACATATCGGTCGATTTGTGTCGGAGTCAGTGGGGAGAATCCGAATAGTGGGCTGTAGGCTTCATTGAGCAACTCGAAAATCTCGTGGCCGCGGCCGTGACGAATGTCAGCGTGGGTGAGTTTGATGACACGTAACCCCATCTGCTCACGCACATATTGCGCCACACGCATATAGCGGGCCGGCAGTTCGGATGGAATGTCAAGGCGGATTTGAATCCAATCTGTTTCCTTGGTAAACCCTAAGCGCTCAAGGTGACGCGGATAATAGGGCGGGTTGTAGTAGGTGTTCATCGTGCCGGTAAGTTCAAAGTCTTCAACCAGCATACCTTCCTTGTCGAAATCAGTGATTCCCATGGGGCCGATCATCGTAGTCATTCCGCGCTCACGCCCCCAGGTGGCAATGGTTTCAAGCAAAGCCTTGGAAACGTCGTCGTCATCGATGAATTCTAACATGGAAAACCGGACGGCTGAAATATTCCATCGTTGATTGGCTTGCTTATTGATGATGCCAATTACACGCCCTGCAACGACACCGTCGCGATAAGCAACAAAAGGTTGCATCTCGATAAAATCCAGGCCTTCCGCGACTTTACCATTCAGCCATTCCTGAATGTCTGATTCCAAGTCTGGGACATATTGTGGAATAAGGCGATAGATAGAATCCACGATACCGATGAAGTCCTTCTTCTCGCGGGAAGAACTGACGGCTTTTACGTATATTTCGTGACTCATGAAGATGCCTGCTTTTTTGAATTCAGCCGCAAAAGTAGGCAAACAAAGTAGAAGGTGGATGTCCTTTATGTAATGCTTAATGTTTGATTTAAGAAATGGATGCCGAAAAGGATAAAAGAAGGGAAAAACAGACTATTCTTCCATTCGACTTTTAAAGACCTTTAGACCATTTGGAAAAGAAATTCGCTCAATTGGATATAGAGGAACCAGCTGCGCGCAGTAGGGGCTGCGCGCAGCGTTTTTATTTTTTCTGTAGGCGAAAATTTTATGGTTAGATTCGTTGTCATGCCTGCTGTTGGTCATCCTTCTGAATCATCTCCCGTCTCTTTTTTTGCATAAAAAAAGTTTTGCAAAAATCCCTCCAACCCTCCACACCCTAGTAACCATGCGGGTTTTCAGGTGGAGGGTGTGGAGGGTTGTGGTTGCATCCTCTCCACAAGATGCTCTTTTCGTATCGTAGAGTTTCTTTGGGTGGGGGCACTCTGTTAGATTTATCTTGGGCACTTAGAGTGGCAATTAGTGGGATTATTTGTGGCAATTAGTGGGTATATTTGTAGCAATTGGTGGGAGAAATTTGTGGAAATTGATGGGAGTACTACAATACCTAAGGCAACCGGATGGAAGCAGCGCCGATGAAATGGGCGATTTTTGATAAATAATCCAAAATCAATTACCATTGGACTTAATGAACTAATAGAACGGAGGGAGCGTACGACGAAGGCAGCGCAAGGGGGGGGGGCGGATTTGAGTTGAATGATGAGAGAGGTGAAAGTTATTCGTGGGATTTGGTGATAGTTTTAGTGGGAATTGATGAGAGATATATTAAAAAAAAGGAGCTTTTGTCATTTTTGTCCTATAAATTGTCATTTTAATCCAAGTGTAATTCTCAAAAAAAAAGTGTATCTTTGCAGCGTCAAACTATTACTGGCGAGTTGCTTCTTTAATTAACAAGTTAACATGTTGACGAGTTGACAGTAACTCGTACGCTCGACTTCCGGCCGCTAAGACTAACCTCAAAACCTCATAACCTCAAAACCTCAAAACCTCATAACCTCAAATACTTAAAAACTCAACAACTTAAAATTTACGTTATGAAACGATTATTTACTTCCCTGATGGTACTGACAGCGATGCTGTGCAGCATCACGACACAAGCCGCCGAATACGACCTTTCGGTAGGCGGCGTGACTGTGACGGACGCCAACAAGTCCGACATCAAGCCGAGCGGTCTGACGGCCGGTAAGATCAGTTTCTCAAGCAACACGCTCACCTTTGACAACGTGACGATGAAAGTCACCGGCCAATACCTTATATATAATAAAGGTATCGAAGGACTGAAGGTCGTCATCAAAGGAACTAATAAGCTG
>JAILCU010000036.1 GCA_024690405.1 Bacteroidales bacterium | reverse complement strand
AGAACTCAAGGTTCATCCTAAAACGGGTACAGGAAAGCCAGAGGCTTTAAAAGGAGACAGAAATGGCCAGTGGTCACGTGAAATAACAAAGAAGCACAGGCTCATTTACGAGATTCACGAGACCGAAGTTGTGGTAATAGTCCTTACGGCCTACGGCCATTATAATAACAAATGACGAACCCGATACAAATCTTTTTTAATTAACAATATTTACTAACAAAATTCATTTAAGTATGAGAAAACTAAAACTTTTATTCGCGGCGTGCGCCTTGTTGGGGGCATCCGCAGTGAACGCCCAATCATGGACGGAAGGTGTCACTGTCAGTGACGGCGATTACTACATTTACAACATCGCATCAAAATTATTCCTGAACAGGGGATCCAGCTACACGACACATGCTACCGTAGACGGTGCCGGATCAATTATTACCTTGACAGACACAGGCAACGGCTATCATGTGCATTTTGCTGGTACTGCAGAAGGTGCAGGTATGAGCACAAGCGGTGCATGGATTGACGCACCAACAACTCGTGAAGACTATTCTACATGGGAATTTGTGCCGGCAACTTACGAGGGTTATACTAACGTCTACAAACTGAAGGCCAAAGCGAACGATTTGTTTCTCTATTGGGCTGGTGGAAATGGGCAGTATGGCAATGAGGCCCTTACTGGCACCGAAAACAACACTAACGACTATTGGATTCTCATCCCTAAAGATGTGCGCGAGAGCACTGAGGGAGCTTCTGAGTCGAACCCCATGGACGTTACCTATTTGGTGAAGAATCCTGATATGGAGGGGGATAACAATGCCCACGATAAAGGAACGGCAAACTGGTCTGATGGCTTTGTCAAGCAGTGGAATGGCAGCAGTATGGTGGCCAACTTCTTGGAACAATGGGTTAGTTCAGCAAACAATCTTTCCAATTATGATGTCAACCAGACCCTCACCTTACCTGCCGGAAAATATCGCCTGGCCATGAAGGCTGCAGCTGTGAAGCAAGATTCTGAGGCCGTACCTGAAGGAGTGGTCATCTATGCAGGAGAAGAAACGACAGCAGTGAGTGGTTTGGACACCTACTCTGTGAATTTCACCGCATCTGGTGATCCAGTTAAAGTAGGTTTAAAGGTGCAATCGTGCAATGTAAACTGGGTTCGCTTCGACGAAGTTCGTCTCTACTATATGGGTGTCGACTTGACCCTGCTGAAGGAGGCCTATGACAAGGCTGTGACTGCTGCAAACGCTTTCGACTTGAGCCAAAAGATGGCAAATGCTGATAAAGAAGCCCTGACCAATGCCAAGAACAACTACACAAGTGGCGTGTCGGAAACGGAATCAGCCTTAAAAGAGGCCACCGAAGCACTGAACACCGCCGTCAACAATGCCACTGCCAGTGTCACAGCATACGCCAGTTTGAAAGCTGCCATTGACAGGGTTGACGAAGTTGTAAAAACAACCAACGTCTATGACAAGGCGTATTTCGACGCTACAAAAGAAAGCTATGAGAATGGAAACTTCAGCACGCAAGAAGCAGCCGATTTGGGTGGCGGTGACCGCTATAAGTCACTCGTAACGGCTGTTCTTTGTGGCAATTGGTACATCGGCGAAAAGCGAGCCACAGAACCTAATTCCGGCTTCTACCAGAATACCTGGTCGACCGAAGGTGATACGGATGATTCTAAAATGACCACTCCGTTCTTTGAGTACTGGGTGGGTGATGGCGATGCTCTTGGCGCTACCACCCTTTCGACTACAATAGAAGGACTGGACGCAAACGCTACCTATAACATCTCAATGTTGGTGCGCGTCCGCCAGCAGAACAATAATGAGAAGGCTGAGGATGACATCACGCTGACCCTGAACAACGGTGAAGCCATCAGTCTGGTAAACGGTACTAAAATTAAGGATGTATTCTTCTTTCAGACCGTACAGGCAACAGCTGTGGCTGATGCTGATGGTAAGATAGCCCTTGCCATTAACGTGAAGGAAGGCAATCACATCAGCTGGCTGGCATTCAAGAACCTGACTTATTCTAACGACATCAGCGGCATAGCAGCCGATTACGAGGCGTTGCAGGGCCAAGCTGAAACCCTGCTTAACAACAATACTGTAGTCACTGGCAGTGAGAAAACTGCTCTGGAAACAGCTAAGGGTGCTTCGCCCTCAAGCCTTGCTGAATATACAAGTGCTATCTCTAACCTGCAGTCAGCTATAGATGCGTTCAAGGCTGCCATCCCCAACTATGAGGCATTCGAAGCTGAGAAGGCAATTGCCCAGGAGTTAGGCGTAAGTGACATCCCAAGCCCGACAACTGGTGCCGAAGCTGCTGCAGCCGTCAATGACCTGAAAGTGGCTGAATATGTATCAGTCACCACCAATTATCCCAATTCCGTAGAACTGGGTGATTGGACTGCCACAGGAGGAACTACCAGTAATAAGGGACAGCACTGGGACGGCACAGGCGAATCAACCTATCTGGAGCAGAATGGTACCAACTGGAGTGCAAACTCATGGGACATCAGTTTCGATCAGGATGTAATGCTGCCTGCTGGTACATACATTTTCAAAGTTGCAGGACGTACTGCCAATAATGACAATGTTTCAATGACTCTCACTGTGAAGAAGGGAGACAGTGTCCTTGGCACTGTTAACGACTTCCCGAAGGGTGACACTGGCAAGGGTATTGACACTGCTGGTAAGACAAACTTCGGAGAGGGTACTTTCGCAAACAGTAACAATGGTCGCGGCTGGCAGTGGCGCTATGTAAAGTTTGAGTTGAGCGAACTGACAACCGTAAACATTGCCGTTACTGCCAAAGCAACTGCCAAAAAGTGTTGGGTCGGCTTCTGCAATCCGACTGTACAAGCCGCTAATAGCGATGCAGCAGATTTGGCACAGGCCATTGAGAACTTGAATACCGCAAAGAAAGCTGCTACTCTAACTAAGAATACAGCTAACATCGGCAGTAAGCCATTCCAGATAAACGAATCTGACAATGAAAGCCTCTGGTCAGCTTATGAAAGTGCAAAGAATAACGTTGACAATTATGAGTTATCGTCTTCCTCTTCGATAAATGAAATTACTTCACTTGTGGATGCACTTACGACTGCTACGCAGAACTATAAGAACGCAGAACTTAACGCACCCGCAGATGGTCAGCTGTTCAACATCGTACTTGCAAACGGCAAATGGGCTTCCAATGGCGTGGATTTTGAGAATGAGGCTATGACCTATCTGGCCAATGATCGTGCAGATCATGGTAAATACAATATCCAATATAAGGCTGTCGCCAACACGAACCTGGCACAGGCCTTCACGTTCACCAAGGTTGAGGGCAACAATTACAAGCTGAGCCAGATTGACGCTGACGGTGAAGTACGCTATATGTGTACTGGCGTTCCTTATGGCGGCAACACCGCCCAGATTCGTACTACAATCAATGCCGACGATGCCATGCAGGTGACCGTTATCCCGACAGCTACCGAGGGTGTTTATAACCTGCGCAACGTAGCCGCCAATCAGTACATCGGTGGTCAGGACGCTGGAGTGTACACAGTGAACTCACACATCAACTTCAAGATTGTTGAGACCACCAAGCCTTCTATCGAGGTGAACACCACCGAAGCCGGTTGGGGTACTATCATCGTTCCGTTCGATGTGACCGATATCCCCGAGGGCGTGACCGTTTACAGTTGCACCGGTGTTGACGGAAATAGCCTGACACTTGACGAAGCTGATGCCATCGAGGCCAACAAGCCTTACATCATTGAGGGTACTTGGAGCGATACGCTGACAGGCGACGCCCAGGGTACGGCCCTGACCTACACCGACGGCGCACTGACCGGCGTCTATGCAGAGCAGGATGCTATTGCAGGAACCTACGTCATGCAGAATAGTTCTAACGTCGTTGGCTTCTACAAGGTTGCCAGCGGCAGCAAACCTACCCTCAGCGCCAACCATGCCTACCTGACCGTTAGCAGCAGTGCCCGTGAGGCTTACCTGCTCGGCGAGGCTACCGCCATCAAGGCCATTGAGGCCCTGACCAGCGGCAAGGCTGAGATCTACAACGCCGCCGGCGCACGCCAGCAGCGTCTGCAGAAGGGCGTGAACATCATCAAGAGCGGCGACAAGACCGTGAAGGTGATGGTGAAGTAATTAACGTGAACGATAACGAAAACAAAAAAAACAGACATGAATATGAAAAAAGCATATCAGAAGCCGGAGGCACTTGTAGAACTGGTTGAGCTGGAACAGCTCATGGGAGCCTCCATCATTGAGGGTGTCGACGCTGACCCGGAATTGCCTACTCTGGGCCGCGAGTTCCCCGTCTTTAACGACGTCATTGACGAGGAGTAATCCCCGTTCATACACATTAAGCATTGCAGGTGCGCTGTTCATTGAAACAGGGCACCTGCTTTCGTTTTATTTTCCGCCAAACATTTGGCGCTTCAGTTTTTTCTTCGTAACTTTGCGGGCGTAATTACATAAAGCCAAGGCATTGACCTGGAAAAGGTGTTGAGAGAATTGGAGTAAAGTAATCTTTTTATCCGTCACATCCGTCACCTTGTGATAACCTGCTGACAGTCTGCTGCTTACGGGGTGACGGATAGAGTGACGGGTGACGGATGCCTCTTTGCAGTGGCCGCACGACTGTTCACCAGCCGTGAACAAAGATTCACAGGCCGTGAATAATCTCATGACTTGCTGTATCTCGCAGAAGGAAGACATGCCAGAGTGGCATCCGTCACCCGTCAGCATCATCCCGTCCGTCTGCCCGCACTGCGGAGAACCGTTTGAGCAAGTCACCATGCCGACGGGACTTCCATACAAGGCCCCGGCCTTAGAGCTGTCTTACACAAAGGAGGGAATACACTATGTCTGACAATCAACAGGCGTTCATCGAAATGATGAAGCACGCAATCGAAATGTCGTACCACAAGTACGGCAACGCGAAGAAGACCTACCCGGAGCTGGCCCAGGCGCACAAATGCGTCGAGGAGCGGCTCGATCTGTATGAATACGGAAAACCCGCCAAGGACATCGCCCCGCACAACAAGGACTACCTGATCGACGTGGCGAACTTCGCCATGCTGGAAGCCATGTTCCCGTCACGAAGGGTTCAGGTCTCTGCGGCAAATGTCTTTGTTGACGCTCCGCCGGATGCAGCCTCCGGCTGGATGGCAGATTTTTCCTCCCGGTTCGTGAACACGATCTTCGGCCGGCAGCCGTTCTTCCTTACCTGGAGAGCCGTCCACGAAGGAGATGACTTGTCCCGTATTCGTTTCTGCTTGAACTGGTACGAGAACGAAGACGGCGGCGCGTTTGCCCTGGCAATCATCGTGTGGCTTGCCTGCCGGGAGTTTTTCAATCCGTCATTCCCGGACGCTTTCCATGATCGGAACGCCGCAGGAGCCAACCGATCCCCTGGCCTCGCCGGAGGGATCTCGTACAAGGAGCTGATGGAGGGCGAGAACGACGGGATGTCCCGGCCGTTCGATTTCTGAGGAGGTCTGGAAATGTATTACACGAAGAAAAGCGCGAATCAGCTTGTACACAAAGGACAGGTGATGGACGCGATCTGGAAAGTCATCCCGCAGCTCGGGCTCAACACCGACCAAGCCCATATCCTCGGCGATGCCGTGATGGACATTGTGCCGGTTGCAGCGGTTCCTGTCGAAAGGATCGAAATCGAAGGCGTCATCTGCCACAGGGATATTCCTCCGATTCCGGATAAGAAAGACTACCTCGCCCACATGAAGGATTACACCCTCAAGGAATGCGCTGCCAAGATCGGGTTGTTTCTTTACGATAGAGGGTTCTTAGTCGAAAAGGAGGGCGAACGGCTTGGAGATTTGACACTCAGGTTCCGGCTGCTCGCAGCAAAGGAGAACCCGGAAGAAGGGATCGACCAGGAGACCTACCAGCGCATAGTCGAGGCAGCCATGCCGGTTTGGGGGTATCGGTATGGATGATTTTCAGCCAGATATGCAGAAAGCTCCGGAGTTCGCATCCTGGTTTGAGTCCGTCCTGCGGTCACTTTGGGACGAAAAGTGCGACACCATCGGGATCGTGGCACGATCCGGCAACATGGTCTACACGCACTACTTCCGCTGCGATCTTGCGGAGGACAAAGCTGTCCTTGCCTACCACATTCTGAAGGACGCCTTGATCGACGAAATCGGAGCGAACGGCAGAGAAATCAAAGCGGCCTGGGAGAACCTGGAAAACCAGCCGCCACAGGAAGGAGATCAAGATGATTGTTGACATTGGAAACCCGACACACTGTTTGAGAGACTGCCCTGTATGCGATTGTGAGCGCATGGTCTGCAAGGCAGACCCGTTCGCAAGGCCCGTGGATTGGACCACCGATACCGTCCCGGACTGGTGCCCTGGCAAGGAGCCTGCCATCAGAACCGTCCGGGATCTCGTATCGCAGATCCCTCAGTATGCGACCAGATACCGCCTGATCGGTGCAGTTACCGGGAAGATCCTCCACGATAGCTGGAGGAACAAGCCAGATCACCTGGAGCAATACCTCGACTGTGAGCTTCCTGACGGAGCCCTCCATGCAAAGATGGAGTTGAATGTTGCCACAGACTTCGCAATGCCGGTCATCTGCATTTGGGTGAGCGGCAGATGAAGAAGCAGAACATCTACAAGGGCTTCCTGGACAATGAATCGGAGTTCTCGCACCGCTACGCTTGCTGGGCGAACAATCACCGTGGCTGGGCCAAGATGAAGCAGTACAACCGCCGAGTCGCCAAACGGCGGATCAGGATGTGGCAGCGTCGGCACCGTTCAGAACGAGAAGAAGATTAAGAAGAAACGCCTCGGTCGGTAACGCCGGGGCGTTTTTGTGCGAAAGCTCTCCAGCCAATATCACGGATCGCAGCATACAATCCATCATTCGGACCGAAAATAATGGCATAGGAGAAGACGTCGGCGGAGTAAATCGGATAAAATGAGAGTATATGCGAGTATTCGAGAGTAAATGCGGTTGAATGTCCCCTATAGCCCGTGCTATTTTGTAAAACAGAAAAATCGGATGACCAAAGGGGCCGGTCGCCGATTCAGTGAGAGCTGCCGGAAGGCGGCTCTTTTCCGTTATACAGGAGGGCAATATGGGAAAGGAAATCAGGATCGTCCAACGCCGGGTTGGTGATCTGAAGCTGGACTTCGGAAACCCCCGGAAGATCAACAAGCGAAAGCGCGAGGATCTGGAGGAGTCGCTGGAAGCATACGGCGATTTCGACATCATCGTCATCAACGAGAATGACCAGGTCCTCGGCGGCAATCAGCGGGTCAAGTATTTCCAAAAGAAAAACCCGGACACGATTGTGGACTGCAAGCAGTTGATCGGCTACACCGTGGCCGAACAGAAGTACGTCAACATCAAACTGAACAGTCACGCCGGCGAATGGGACCTGGAAGGTCTCGGCGACTGGACGGCGGATCTGATGGGGAGCTTCAAGCTCGATCTTGAGACGCCCCCGAAGCCCGTGGATGATCGGAGCATCAAGGAGATGGAGCCGATCCACTACGAGCAGTACGATTACGTCCTGATCGCCTGCCGGAATGAGCTGGACTATAACGATCTTGTCCGCCGCCTCGGGATCGAGGGCGGGCAGGTCCGGGTGGCGAAGAAGCGGACGATCAAGGGCCGGGCGATCTGGTATGACCAGATGAAGGCTCAGATCATCGGCGTCGATGAACTCCCGAAGAAGGAGGCCGGCGGCGATGAAACGTAAAATCCTTCCCATCCAGTTTGCTTGCCCGGACGTTGGCAAAGCCGAGATTCGGAAGATGAAGGAAGTCGTCAACTCCGGCTGGCTCACGAACGGTCCGGTCGTCCGGGAGTTTGAGGCGAAGCTCAAGGAAATGAGCAACGCCAGCAGAGCGGTCGCTGTGGATAGCTGCACCGCCGCGATGGAGCTGACACTCCGTGCCCTCGGGATCGGCCCCGGGGACGAAGTGATTACCACTCCCTACACCTACTCCGCTACCGCCGAGGTCATCCGCAACGTCGGCGCGAAGATCGTCTTCGTGGATCTTGGCGACACATACAGCTTCGAGATGGACTACGGCAAGATGGCCGACGCCATCACGGAGCGGACCAAGGCGATCATCCCGGTTGACCTGGGCGGTGTGCTCTGCGACTACGAGCAGATCTATATGGCGCTCGACAGCAAGCGGGAGCTTTTCAAACCTGCCAACCAGATCCAGGAGGCCATGAAACGGCCCGCTGTGATCGCAGACGCAGCCCACAGCTTCACGGCCCGGGGGATGTTCGTCACGCTGAACCCTGAACGCCCGATGGTGAGCGGTGAGATCGCCGACTTCACCTGCTTCAGCTTCCATGTCCTGAAGAACATCACGACCGGAGGCGAAGGCGGAGCGGTGGTCTGGAAGGATATTCCCGGCATCGACAACGCCGCCCTGGAACAAACGATCCGGCTGCTGGCCGATCACGGCCATACCTCCCGGGACAAGAGCAAGGGCTGGGAGTACGACATTCGTCTGTTCGGTCTGAACCACATCATGACGAACATCGACGCCGCGATGGGCCTCACCCAGATCCAGCGGCTTCCGGAGATCGCAGTTAAGCGCAGGCATGTGACGATCGTCTACGACCTGCTGTTCAAAGCACGGGACATCCTCCCGCTGATTAGCCACTTCGTCACAACGCCCGGCGTCCAGAACGTGAGCGCCTGCCACCTGTACCCGGTTTTCATTCCGGACGGAGGCACGGACGGCGATGCGATCCGGAACGGCGTGTATGACAGGATGAAGGCTGCGGGCATTCCCTGCAACGTCCACTACAAGCCACTCCCGATGATGACCGCCTACAAGCAGGCCGGCTACGACATCGCCGACTACCCGAACGCATACAATCTGTTCCGTCATGTTCTGACTATCCCCTACCACACGAAGCTGACGACTGTCCAGCAGATCTACATCGCCGACCATCTCGAAGAGGCGATTGACGAGGAACTCCGCGCCAACGCGAGTCATGGGGGTGTGGCGAAATGAAAAACGCATCTCTCAGCGGAGCCGTCGTGGTGATTACCGGCGGAACCGGAACCTTTGGCTCTGCGTTCCTCGACCGGTGCCTGGCGGAAGGGGCCGAGGAGGTCCGGATCTTCAGCCGGGATGAAAAGAAGCAGTACGACATGGCCCAGATGTACCGGGACCACGAGAACGTGACCTTCACCCTCGGAGACGTTCGGGACGCCAAAACGCTCACCCCGGTTATGCGAGGAGCCGACTTTGTGTTCCACGCCGCCGCGATGAAGCAGGTCCCATCCTGCGAGAGCTTCCCGATGGAGGCCGTGAAGACGAACATCGTCGGCAGCGACAACGTCCTGATGGCCGCGCTCCAGCAGCACGTCAAGAAGGTCGTCTGTTTATCAACCGACAA
>JAILCU010000033.1 GCA_024690405.1 Bacteroidales bacterium | reverse complement strand
CGAAACTTCAATTACCTTTACTTAACGAGGGATGTATCGGCGGGTGCAACATCCCGGACCATCTCCTTCATGCTGGAACAGATGCGTTGGAGTCCCTCGCCACGGGGAGAGGCGTTGGAACCGTATGAATAGATTTTGGTTCCATCGGAGAAACGCGCCACGAAGGACCAGCTCCAGCCGTCATATACATGCACCAAGGGAGAATAGGATTCCTTATAACGGTACATTTTTTCTTCTTTGATGATCTGCCGGAATTTTTCCAAATCCTGCGCCTGCAAAACCTTCACAAAGAGAGGCCCATACTCCTCTTTCATGGCTTTCAAGACAAAGGTTCCAGCAGAATCCTGCTCGATAATACCTTTGTATACATCCTCTGACCCGGTATTGTTACGGGTATATTCGAGGCCGATAAGTTCGCCCTTGGGCATGCTCTTAAAAGAACAGCTCACGAGAGAGATAAAGGAACTGAACAAACAGGCGATAAGACTTAAAAATTTGGAATTGTACATAGTTTTTTGAGATGAGAGATTATTTTAGATGAGAGATGAGAGATGAGAGATGAGGGATTATTTTAGATGAGAGATGAGAGATGAGGGATGAGAGACCGAGTTTATTTAATGATTTAATGATTAAAAAGATGCACTGTCTTCTTGCCATTGACGATGATGATGCCTCGGGTAGAGAGGGGATTGGCAGGACGGCCTTGCAAGTCATAGGTACGGGAGGGCGATGGGAGTGGAACGGGGGCAAGGATGGCATCTGCAACGGGTTTGAGGCTCCAGTTGGTGGCGATATGATTCGCCTTGAGTGGGTTCGTGAGGACGATGGCGTTAGAGGAACCGGATTCCAAAGAGGGCCAGGGGGAGGCAGGCTGGTAACTGACTTGATCGACAATGATGCCGGAGGGGTCGGCGAGCGTGATGGCTTCGCCTTCGTTGGCGAGCTTGCCGCTGAGCCATTGGTGCTGGGAGCAGTCGGATGAAATAGCACCCGACTCCTTCACCAGATAAAGTGATTCACCTGCCAGGAGGGTAGAACCGATGGGGAAGGTGAAGGTGAAGCCCTGGGTGAAGGCGTAGCCCGAGAGATCGATGTCGGCAGTGCCGGCGTTGGTGAGCATGACATACTCCGTCTGGCCCGCCGTCTCTTCGGGGGCATAGCAGATTTCGCTGATGATGGGTTGCACCTCAGGGCGCTGGGGCATGTACTGCGAGCCACGGTCGATCAATAATGTGGAGGCCGACGAGAGGTCGTAGAGGGTTGGGGCCGTGAAGGCTGGGTCGCCCTGGATGTTGTCGATGCCATAGGGCAGGGAGGAGGTGTCGGAGAGGGAGCGGGTGATGATGACGGTGGATTTGTCGTCGCACTCCACATCGCCCACATAGCTGTTGGCAAAGACACTGGAGCTCACCACGACATTACCCCCTGCGCGACCCAGCACCTTCTCATAAGAGGAGATGGGCGTCTGCACGGCATAGAAGGTGCAGTGGTCCACCTCGGCACGGCATGAGTCCTTGACGCCCAAGCCGAGGCAGGTTTGGATGAACGTGCTGTTGGTGACCTTCACAGACGAGCGCTGTCCCACGGAGACGCCCTTGTCCGTGATGTCGTAGATGAGGACGCTGTCGATGCTCACGCCCAGCGCCTGTTCGCCGATGTCGATGGCATCGCTGTTGTTGCCAAGGAAATCGTGGATGACGGAACGACGGATGATGCCGCCCTCGACGCCGTCGTAGTCGATGGCATCGGTGTCCACCTGGTCGTTGCCGATGAATTCGCAGTCGGCGATGTAGCCTTTGCCATACTTGACATTGATAAGGTCGCCCGTAATCTTGGCGTGCAGCACGCTGTTGGTGAGGCGCACGTCGCTATAGCGGCATGCGATGGGGTTGGCATCTGTGTCAGTGATGCGCAGGTGGTCGAGGCGCAAGGTGGTGGCGAAGCCCGAGAGCACAGCTACGCAGTTGTATTCCGAAGGTCCCTTGAAGCCGTCGCGCAGCTCGGCATAGCTGATGGAGGAGACCCTGTCTTCAGTGTTTATGAAGCAGATGGCGCCCCAGCTCTCGCCCTCGTCGTAGATGGGATTGAGCCTGAACATGATGCTGTCCTCAGCCGTTCCCTCGGCCGTGATGGCGCCATGCACGATTATATTGGCCTTGGGCGAGAAGAGGAGCGTCACGCCCGGCTCTATGGTCAGACGGGCCTCGGGAGCCACCACGACATCGTGGGCCACGAGGTAGGGCGAAAGGTTCTTGTAGAGCGTCATGTCGCTGTGGATGGAGTCGGGCAGGACATTCTGTCCGTCGCTCTCATAAAGGGCCATGATGCCTGTGTCGCCCGTGAGCTGCAGTTGCAGCGTGGGGTCGCTTCCCAGCAATGGCGCATCGGCCTCGAGGGTCTCGGCCTGCAGCTGGAGGTCGAAGGCGAGGTCTGTGCTGGTGGAGGAGGTTTGGTGGACCTCCACGGCGATGATATTGTCGCCTGCCACGAGGCTCTCGGTGGGGATGTCATAGGCGAGATAGTTGTAGCCCGCGTAGTCGTCCATGTAAGTCAGCGTCTTGGTTTTGTAGTTCACGCCCTCCAAAGGTAGGTTGGAGTTGATGACCCGCTGGCCGTTGATATACACGGCGGCAGCATCCTCGCGACAAAGCTGGATTTTCAGACGTCGGATGGCCGTGGGGTCGCTGACGTTGAAATGGCGACGGAAGTAGGTGGTGTAGGGTTTCGAACTCCTGGAGCCCGATGGCAGGGTGGTCTGGATGTTCTTGCAGACATAACCCAAGGGAGCAACCCCACTCGCCCATGCGGTATCGTCGAAGTCGGCTTGTCGCCACGCCTCACCCTGGTTGCTGCCATCGTCGAGATAGCGCCACTCGCTGCCTCGGGGGATGAGGTCCGTGAGCGTGGTCTGTCGCCAACCCTTGAAGGTGTAGCCGGCACGGTCCTCGGCCGTCAGCGTGATGTCCATCTGCTTGGGATAGAGACCGTTCCAGTGGGTGCGTGGAAGTTGGTGGTCGTTGAAGGAGAAGCTGCAGGCCTCGGCAGGTTGTGCCGACAGCGAGAGCAGGGCAGGCTTCTGGGCACCATAGGTGCTGAGGTCGTCGAGGAGGATGGTGACACGTCCGCGGGCGAAGTCGCGCAGTTCCTCCACCTCGTTGCGCCAATAGGCCACAGAGGGCAGTGCGTCGCCGTAGTCTGAGGTGGTGCCCAGCCATCGCTCCACATGCTGCGTGATGAGGGGCTCGATGTCCGCCTGGTGGGCATCAATCTGTCGGCACACCTCGTCGGCGTTGAAGGTGGTGAAGAGTTGGTCGGCCATACGCTTGCAGAAATACGCCTTGTAGCCCTCGTTCTTGAGCATCTGACTCAGCGGCCAGAAGCTCTGCTTGACCACATAATTGATATTGCTGTCGTCGAACTTGAAGAAGCCGCGGTCGCAGTCCATCAGAATCCAACGCCACTTGCCGCCCTCGAGGGTTTTCCACGTCATGGTGTTGTGGCTGAGCGAGGTGTTGGCGCTGTAGGACTGCGTGATGATATAGTCGGTGAAGTTCTCGAGGTCGATTTCCTCGGTCAGCGCTTCGAAATTGGCGTCCACAGAGAAGTCGGTCTTCTTGGCACGCGTGAGGAATTCCACCCACGCATCGATGGTGCCCACCTCGGCCTCGTCGCCACCCTCCACCATATCGAAGGGCGCTCCACCCAGGTCGTAGTGGCGCGTGACATAGTCCTCGTCCACCTTCTCGCGGATGTTGTGGATGCCCAGGAACTGGCCGTTGACATAGACCACGCAGGGTCGGAAGGCCATGAGGTCGAGGTTCATCTGTCCCTTGCGGGCAGCCTGTTGCACGAGTCCGTCGCGCATGAGGGTGTAGCTCCAGTCGCTGCCCGAGGCGCGCAGGGCGAAGTTGTCGAACGATGCGCGTTTGTCGTCCACGAAGAGCTGGTACTCGAGTTTGCTCTCGCCATATTTCTTCTTGAAATAGACACCTAACATCTTCTGCGGCAACTGCCACGAATAGAGGCCGTTGACCTTGATGCCGGCACACTCGTTGAAGGCGGGTCGGTCGCTGCCGTTGTTCAGGTAGAGCTCTATGTTCACGGGCACCTCCCAGTCGGGCTTGAAGTCCTGAACATAGATACCCTTGTCAGCGTCCCAAAAGTTCTCGTCCTCAGTGGCTATGGAGACCACGGGCAGCTGGTGGCCCTCGAAGGCCCCGTCGATGAAATAGCTGTAGGTGACGACGTTGCCCGGTATCTTGCCCTCCTCGATGATGCGGGCCCTGAGGATGGTGGTGGAGGTGAACGTCAGCGGCCCCTCATAGACGGGTGAGGAGGCCGTGGGCTGCGAGCCGTCGGTGGTGTAGTGGACGCTGCCCCCAAGGTCGTTGGTAATGCTGACGCTGACGGCGCCGTGGAAGAAACCTCCAGGGGTGAGAATCATGGGTTGGTTGGCCTTGCCCGTGTAGGCCTCGGCGGCATTGGCGGCACCAGGGGTGGGCGTGAGGAAGAAGGCCCAGTCCTCCATCGCATCCTGTCTGCGGCCATAGGACACATCGAGCAACTGCACGCCAAAGGTGAGGCTGTCGAGGAGTTCCTGTTCGGGGCTGAAGAGGGCTATGGCCTCGCCGTCGGCAGAAAGTTTGAAGTTGGTGTGGAGCCCCGTGTTCATGTCGTCGCACCAGAGCACGAGGTAGCCTCCGGCGGCGATGACGGTGCCCTGGGGAAGCACATATTTAAGAGGTGAGGAGAGTTTGTCGCTGATGCCGTAGCCGCTGAGGTCCACGTCCTCGGCACCTTTATTATATAGTTCCACCCAGTCGGCCGACGCGCCATAGTCGGGGTCGGAGATGGTGTTGCTGTTCTGTGCCATCACCTCGTTGATGACGACCTGTGCCTGTGATGTTTGTGTTGCAGTCGATACCAGCAAAGCCAGCAGACCGATAATCGTATTCCGTTTCATTCTTAAGGTTCTATTTCCGGGACAAAGATAATGAAAAGATGAATAGGCTGTGCTGGAACAGATAAATTTTATGAGTAAGGAAGGTGATTTTTTAAGAGATTAGAGAGAGAAAAGCGGAAACAGAAGTCAGAGAGGGGGCTACCGGGAGCAGAGGATGCGGAAGTCGCAGGACTCGCATGTGCGGCGGTTGGGAGTTCGGATGAAAGGGACCTCGGGGTTGAAGATTTCGTTGAGGAGGGTTTGGAGACGCTGGTTGAAGGCAACGTTGAGCGGTGACTGGTCATCACCAACGGGCATGGAAATCGTGTTCACCGGCTTCTGACCTATTGAGATGGCAGGAGAATAGCCGGTCTGAGCAGAGAGTTGAGGGAAAAAGAGACAAGGCTGGACGTCCTCGTGGTGCAGACGCTCTATGAGCGTCGCATAAAGGAAGCTCTGGAAGATGTTTTGACGCTCCTTGTCGGTATCGCAGAATAAAGAGTCCAGGTCGGAAATCTTCATTCTTGAAGACCCCGACCCCGTCTTGTAATCTACGACGCGGATGAAGTGACCAGAAGGAGCCTGCGAGTCTGGAATCTGGTCGAAACGGTCGATGATCCCCCCGACCTGCAGCTTCACCAGCTGCGCTCCCGCCTGCACCTCATACACGCTTAAAACGCGATGCTCGAGTCCCAGAATGCGCATGGGAGTGAGGGCACGGTCGTAGCGTAGCAAGCGCAAGAGATAGGTCTCGATGACGCGCCGGGCGATGATGAGAATGCCGGTGTACTCCTCCGGACGGTCTTCGAAATAAACATCGCGGAACGCTTTGCTGATAAACGGTTGCAAGGCTTGTCCCCCGAGCTCGATGAGACGGTCGATATCCTGCTGACGCACGACATCCCCCTTCTCAGTGAGAGAACGATAGATGAGTTCGGCTGAGCGATGGAAGACAGAGCCGAAATGCGAAGCCTGGAAGCCCTCGTCGAGGTCGTTGTCTGGGCTGAGTTTCTTGACATAATAGTAGTAGAACTTCATCGGACAAGCCGTATATTTGTTCAGCGCCGAAGGCGAGAGGATGTGGCGGATGATCTCCCTCTGCGGCACCTGCGTACAGTCGAAGCGCTCAAGAAGCGCTTGCATGACCTCCGGAGTTTTTTCGGTCTCCTGTTCAGACGGAATCACCACCTTGTTAGCAGCCTGCAGTCGCTGGTGGAGGATGGGGAAATCCGTTTCGCCCTCCAGCTGCCTCAGGAAACGGGAACGTTCGTTCTGCCGAGTACCGGCATTACTTTCGTTGTACATAAAAGTGACGTGACCTGCCCGCTGGATGAGCCGGTAGAAATAGTAGGCATATACCGCGATTTTGTGGCGGATAGTGGTGAGCCCAAAAGCCTCCTTGAGATGGTAAGGGATTAAGCTGGTGTCCGAAACGCTCTTGGGAAGATAACCTTCTCCGACGCTAAGGAGGAGGATGTGATCAAAATCCAAGGCTCGCGTCTCGAGTACGCCCATGACCTGCAAACCCACGGCGGGTTCGCCGTGGAAAGGCACCGACTGTGTCTGGAGCACCGAAGCGACAAGATGTCGCAGGGTAAAATCATTGACGACGAGAAGAGGGTGCGGTCCCGACATGAGGTCTATAATACGGCTGATAGCGGTATAAGCCGAAAAAACAGCCTCGCTGTAAAGTGTATGAAGGGTTGCCGTTTGACGCTGGTCATCGTCCATCGGCGTCTCCGGAGCCTGAATGTCTTCGGCAAAGCGGAGCCCGAGCTGCGACAAAAGCTGGTTAAGATGTACGAGCAATTCTTTTCCCCTCTTGACGCCACAAAGCCATTGCTGCTGCTCCAGGAAATGCGCAAAGGGATGGCTGGCGACCGCTTTTATGTAAGAAGGACGGAAGTTGGTGCGCGCAGCATCGAAGCCCTCGATGTGTAAAGAAAGGATGAGATTGACAAAACTGAATACGGGCGTGTCGGTGAGCGGATAACCCATAGTGACGTTCAACGCCTTCACCTTCGGCGGAATAGAATAGAGCACCGGCAAGAGCAAGTTCTCGTTGGCCAGGACCACCGCGGTGTGCTGCTCGGGCGACGTGAGACGGGCTTCAAGCCACTGCGGGATATAACGCGCCTGCGCATTCTCGCTGGAGGTGGCAACGATGGTGAGCTGCTTAGGATGGCGGAGGTTGTCGAAACTCTCAGGCGGGAGCTCATTGCCGTATCTCTCCATGTTGCGACGGATGAAATAGCCTGCCTCGTGGCTCTTGCCGTGTGACGGGTTGAGATAAGCTTGGTCATAATCCCAGAAGAAGAGCGCCTGACCGCGGTGCTGGAGCTCGTCGAACAAGGCTTCCTCGACATCGTTCAAGACATTAAAACCCACGAAGACATAAGTCGTTTCGGGCGGGAAAAGCGGCGGGCATGCCTCCGAAGAGCCATCGGAAGCAAGATGTTGCCGACGCAGAGATTGAATCACGTCGCGGTGCAGAGCTCCTTCATAGAGCAATCCGTCGGCGCGCATCGAGGCGTTGAGGTCGTCGTAGATGGCAGCCATATGGTTCCACAAGCGCAGGAAACGTTCCTTGAGCAGCGTGTTGTCCTCGAGGGAGAAATCGCTGAAGAAAGACCGCAGAGCCTCTTCCTGCTCGGGCGTGATATATGCATTATCGTCGAGGGCCTTGACGTCGCGGATATTTGTGAAGAGACGGTGCGCGTCAACCAAATGCTTGTCGACATCGTCGAAATCCGCCAGCAGGACCTCTCCCCAGTTATAGAAGAGATCCAGCGACTGAGGGTCCTCGACCTGACGGGCATAAACCTCGTGAAGACGACAAACCCCTTCAATGGTGTCGCAAAGCGTAAAAGGCGAGGCCGCGCGGAAAAGTTCGCTGATGGTGGTATAGCGCGGTGCCCACACAGGCGTAGGCGAACACTCCGCAAGGATTTGATCGAAAAACAGACTGGCACGTTTGCCGGGGAAAACAACGGTGACCCGACTCATATCCGAGCCAAAACGCTTTAACAGCGACTGCACGACAAGATATAAGAAACCTTTCATAGGGAAAAATCAGAAATCAAGAGTGAGTTGTGAAGAAGAAGAGGCCGACGCAGCAGGAGGAACGGAACGATCATCGCGAAGGGCTACCGGCAAGACCTTGCCTGAATAGACATACCAGAGATAGCCCTCGACCTGCGCCTTTGGCGACATCGCAGCAAGGAGCTGCATGTAGGTGCGTACCTGGTGGAAGTATTCGTCGTGATGCCGTCCGAACTTAAAATCGATGACGATGATCCGTTGGCCGTCGGCCGAACGAATTACACGGTCGGGACGCAGTGTCTGTGGCGAGCCGTCGTCGGGATTCGTGCGAACGATGGCACACTCGTTGAAGACCCGCCATTGGGGAGCGAACCACTCTCTGACCTGCGGCTGGCGCACTCCCCTGCCGATCCATTCTTCAACGGCCGTGCGTTGCACCGACACATAGGTTCCGTCAGAGGCATGACGCGAAATCACGCCCTCCTGTTCCATCGCATCGAGCACGCGCGGGAGATCGTCGAGCGTAGCCACCTGTTGCAATACAGAATGCAAGAGTTTGCCCGTTTCAATATACTGCTGCTGGCGCGCCTGCTCCCCGATGACGATGTCATCATCCGAAGAAGAGGACGCCTGCACAAAACGTTGCGAACGGTTGCTCTGCCTGAACTCTGCACGGAGGGGATAATTGCGCATGCTGATGTCCAGGGCCTCGTAGTCGGGTTCCATGCGATTGGAGCTCCGCACGGTTTCGTTCTTTGAGGCTGACACAGGTGTTCCGGTCTCGTAACCCTCAGGATACAGCGCTGCGATGAGTTCCCCGATATGGAGGGACGCTGATGAGGACTTGGAGGACTTGGAGGGCTTGTAGGCTGACCAAATATAAAGGTTTGCACGTGCACGCGTGAACCCGACATAGAGCGCATTCAGTTCGTCGAGGCGCATTAAAAGACGTTCATTTGCGTATTCCTCGGCGAAGGCAGAGTTGGACATCGCGCTTCTGACGGGAACAGGCAAAAGCCGGAACTCGCTATAGGGCTTCTCAAGAGGATGGCACCAGATGAGATCTTGGTGATCGGAACGGCCCATGGACCAATGGCAGAAAGGCATGAAAACGGTATGGTACTCAAGGCCCTTGGCTTTGTGGATGGTGAGGATACGGATACCATCGACCTCGCCAGCGGGGATGTGATCGGTGCTCAGCTGTTCATCCCAGAGACGGAGGAAAGAGAAGACATCGGAGATGATGTTGGAATGTATGAAATCGGCGAGTTTGTCGAAAAAGCCGAAAACGTAGGCCTCCTGACGTTTGTGGCGCTCAAGATGAAGACGACGGTAAAGGGTCTCGGCCAGTTCGTACAAAGGCAGGCTGCGAAGCGACTCGTCGAGGAGGACATCGTCTGCCCCCAACTGCCGGAGATAGTATGCCGAGACCTGGTCGGAGGGGTCCGCTACAGCACGCAAAGCAGTGACCAAAGCAATGACGGCAGGACTGGCTGAGAGCATAAAGACATCATCACTGATGATGGATGGCATATCCTGGGTGCGGGCAAAAGCATCGATGAGAGGAAGTGCATCATAATTAAAACGCACGAGGATGCACATTCGGTCGTAGGGCAAGCCGTTGGCATGGAGATGGCGGATCTGTTCCATCAGGTCCTCGATGATCACGTTCTGAGGGTTGTCATCCGAGATGATCTGCAGGCTTACATACCCTTCGTCAGGAGTTCCCTCAGGCAACTGCTGGACGACATCGGCGTAGGCCTCGGCAAAGGAAAAAGGCTGGGACAAAGCTCCCACGAAATCGGCAGAGAGGACATCCAAGCGAGCACTCGCATCCTGGAAAAAGTGGTTGTTGAACTCCACGATACGCCGCTTGCTGCGTCTGTTGTAATCCAGCGGAACAATGGTGGGCCGGGGAACGAAATGGTCCTCTATAGAACCCAGCAACCTCCAATCGCCTCCACGGAAACGATAGATACTTTGCTTGACGTCACCCACAATGAGATTGCGCCCTCCTTTGGCATAACTCTCCAACAGAAGGGTGCGGAAATTATGCCATTGCAGACCCGAGGTATCCTGGAACTCGTCGATCATGACATGATGCAATAACGCACCGATTTTCTCGAAGATGAAGGGCGCATCACTCTCGCCGATCATACGTTTAATCAGAATCGGAGTCTTGGCAAGCGTGAAACGTGCTGATTCAGCATTGATTTGCGTTACCTCTTCATCGATGGAATCGAGCAGACGCAGTTCGCGGAGATGTGCGAGCACCAGATGTGCGCTGTTAAAAGAATACTGCGCACGCAGAAAGGCCTCCACGACCTGCTTTAAAACCCGACTCACTGCCTGCGCCTTGGAACTGAGAACAGGATCATTCTGATCCTTCTTACGCAAAAGCGACTGGCTGTCTTCAGTCCAGTTCCGAAGCGTATTGGAAATATTTATATCCATTGCTCCCGCACGGAGCTTAGAGACAAGTTTCTCAAGGTTCTGACCATTGCTGATATCGCCGTACGACATCGCCTCGGAATGCATGCACTGCTCCAGCTGATCGGCCAGCAAGGGCAGGGTTTTGGACGCTTCGTCATGCATGCTTTTGATTTCTCCAAGAACGCGTTCGAAGGTCTGTTCGTCACGAAGCACTCGACGCAGCTGATCTCCCTCGAACATATATTCCGCATTGAAAATGGTCTTACCGAAGGATTTCAACCTGCCCGTAACATTCCAGCCCTTGTTATTGTCCAGCTGGTCGCGCACGAGACTGTACACCCATTCAAGCAGCACAGAATCATCTTGCAAACGGTTGACGATCCGATCTACAGCCTCGGAAAGCACTTCAGTATCCTTGATATCAACCTGGAGATTAGCCGTAAGCCCTAACTCATGCGCCAAACCCCGCAGAACAGTCTGGAAAAAGGCATCGATTGTAGAGACGTGGAAGCGGTTGTAATCGTGCAGGATATCGTGGAGTCCCGACCGGCAACGGCGTCGCACCTCATCCTCTGTGAGATCACTGCGTCCGTCATCGTCCAACGCCTTCATGAGCGCATGGTAATAAGGATCGCTCGCAGGCAGGGAATGCCCTATTCCATACAGTTGGCTGATGATGCGCTCCTTCATCTCTGTAGTTGCCTTGTTGGTGAAAGTCACCGCCAGAACATGCGCGTATTCACCGCCTGCATCACATTCTACAAGCAATTTGATATATTGGACAGCCAGGGTAAAGGTCTTGCCCGAACCCGCTGAAGCCTTATAAACAGTCAATACCGACTCCATCATAAAGAAAATGAGAAATAAATGGTCCTCTCAAGGGATGTTGAGAACAAGAATAATGGATTTCTGCAATATAATACGGACACAAAGATACATAAAAAGTCCGACGCGACAAAAGTTTATTGATTTTATCATCTTTTTTTGAGAAATATGCAGCGATTCCAAAAAAAAATCTCTATCTTTGTGCCGATGAAAACACTTTCCTTCCACATCGAACGTCTTTTGCTGCAACACGATTGTGTTGTAGTGCCTCATTTCGGGGCATTCGTGGTCTGCGAGAACACTGCGGTCCGATCAGAATCGGAAAACTTGTTTTTCCCGCCTTCACGGCTTGTGCGCTTTAATCCTGAAATCTTGCAGGACGACCATCTTCTTCATGAGTCTGTATGCGAGGAGCGCCAGTGCAGTTCGGCCGATGCCAAACGTGCCATCCAAGGGATGGTGCTGGATCTGCGCCAACAATTGCTCGCAGACGGTCAGGTGGACTTCGGTACCATCGGAGTATTCACTCAGGACGAGGACGGGGAACTTTCATTCTCTTCGTGTCAGTCGGGAGTGACCACTCCCCGCTACTACGGACTTGACGCTTTCGTAATGGCCCGTTTGGCTGTTCAACCCATCGCGCGTGGCGTTTACCATCGGTCTCAGCGCAGATTTACTCATCCCTCGACCGACAATATCACCATACGCATTCCCAAGAGAGGCCTCCGGAATGTGGCCGCAGCCGCTGCGATTGCCATCCTCAGCGTGCTACTGATAAGCCCCTTTGACATCACTGATATCCGCAGTCACCAAGCCTCCATCATCCCTTCTGAAGAAACTGGATCTACGGCATCGGTTGACATCGTCGGACAGACGGAGACCACCATCGTCATGGAGAATACGGAGATGTCGGCTAAGGAAGCCGGAATGGCGAAGGACGTTGCTGCAAAGCATGAGGGAGTTTCAGAAGCACAGAAAATAGAGGCCTCGGCAACATCTGCCTATTGTGTGGTGCTCGCCAGTAATGTTTCGCGTAGAAATGCCGAGAATTTTGTAGCACAACTCCACGAAATGGGTTTTACAAAAGCACGCGTATATGACAACGGCAAGATGCTGCGTGTAATTATTGACGGAATGGACACAGAGAATGAGGCAGCCAACATGGCACACGAATTGCATGGCCATGGAGGTGACCTTCAACAGGCTTGGGTGATGAAACTATGAAAAGAATACGCTGTCCCAAATGCGATCACTATTTGACCTTCGACGAAACACGCTACGCCGAAGGTCAAACTTTAGTATTCCAGTGCCCCGAATGCAACCGACAGTTCGGCATTCGCATCGGCACGTCAAAACTCATGAATACGCGTAAGGACGAACGCCTCATCCATGCCAAAGATGCACAGGCTGACGTATATACCGGACTGAACCAAGAACTTGAGGGCGAAGCACAGGCTATGGACTGCGGTGCGCTGATTGTAGTAGAGAATGTCTTCCATTTCAAACAGACATTACCCCTACGCCTGGGAGATAACGTCATCGGACGCTACGTGCGCGGCTCCAAGATCAATACGCCCATCGAGACCGTGGATCCGAGCGTGGACACGACCCATTGTGTGATTAGCGTTCGCCAGAACCGTCAGGGGGGCTTTATTTATACGCTACGCGACGGCCCCTCCGGAACAGGAACCTTTGTCGGGAATACGATTTTGCGAGACAAAGACCGTTTGCGTATCGAGGGAGGAACCGTCATCACCATCGGTGCTACGACAATGATTCTCCGCGCTGCGGGAGAAGAGGTGGATTAGGCGCATTGTCCTCATCCCCCAAGGTCAGGTTCGTGCAGCCGTTGAACATGCTAAAGAAGAACGGAGAGGAACATGCTTTTCTTTTTTTGAAAGAGCCCCTGTTCAAAGAATTCAGGGAACCGCAACTTCCACTCCGCTGAAGAAAGCCTGCAAGTGGTCGTGCATCACCTCGTGCATGACGGCAAAGGCATGATCACCCGTACAATGGCTCGTGTAGAAGCGTGTTTGAGGGTAAGAGGCCAGCAGACGCGTAGCTAAAGCGGTAAGCTCTTCGTCAGACTCACAACCGTCAAGCAGATGGAATCCGCCAAGGACCGTATGCACCGGCCATGGACAAGCGGCCAGGATATTCTCAAGTCCGTTGTGAGCGCACCCCGTGAACAGCAGCCCATCGACATATAAAGCAATCTCATGACGGAAATCGTCGCGCACGAAATCGCCTTGCTTATTTTTGACATAGAGATGGCGGTTGCCTTGTGGCATCGGATGAATTTGCGGAATATCTGTCAAGATATGAAGGCCTTCTCCGACCTCACTCCCCTGCCCTATCTCTACCACACGCCCGACGGGAAATGAAGGCCAGACCGTGGTGATGCTATGCAGAGTGCCGCGCTTAGAATAGTATGCTCCAGCGAGGGCATCGGGTGCGACAATGATTCGAGCACGATTGTTCATTTGGAGGAAATCGCGCAAGCCGCCCGCATGGTCTGCATGTCCATGAGAGATGAAGACATAATCCACTTGTGTGAGATCGATGCCCAGAGTGGATGCATTACGCAGAAAACAGTTTGATGCTCCTGTGTCGAGCAGGACGCGAGTGCGTTCTGTTTCCAAAAGAATACTTAAACCATGTTCGGTGACAATATCCGCACGTTGAGCACGGTTGTCGGATAAAACCGTCCATTTCATAACAATCCGTTTTGCTGTAGTTGCTCTTCCAGGAATTCTGCCGCATCAGCAACACAACCTGGACATTCACGAAGGATCACTTTCGTACCTACACCTTTCAAGAGCTTACATTGCGTAGCGCCGTTGCGCTCCTGGAAACGTGACATCAACTGACGCATCTGCCTCGTTGCCTTGAGTTTGTCCTTATTGACCATACCCAACACCATTCCGGCACCAACAAGAGCACCACAGGTACCTTCCATATTGCCCATTCCGGCACCGAAAGCGCCTGCAATATGCATACTGCTTGCCGCATCAATGCCTGCAATATCTGCATAAGTATGTAAGATTGCCTGAGCACAGTTGTGACTGTTGCATTGCTTTTTTGCCGAAGCAATATCTTTTCGAGTTTCAAAATGTTCCATAAAGTGAGTATTTAGAGTAAAATTGTACCTGAGCCGAAATGAACTGGTGAGAAAGTACGGATGAGGATGAACGGATGAAGAAGAAAAGATGAAGATGAACGGATAAAGAAGAGCTGATGAGGAAGAGCTGATGAGGAAGAGCTGATGAGGAAGAGCTGAAGAATGAAATGTTATGTTATTTACTCCATTGTAAGCCAACATAAACTGCCAGAACACCGATCACTACGCTCGCTCCTATATAGAGTGCTGCCATAAGAGCATCACCGGACTTCATCATCGAGAACGATTCGTTGGCAAAGGTGCTGAAGGTGGTGAAACCGCCGCAGAAACCGGTTACGAGCAGCAATTTCATCTCGGGCGAAAGGGTTTCCCTGGCAACAAATCCTGTCAGAAACCCTATCAGCAAAGAGCCCAAGAGGTTCACGAGAAGAGTAGCCCAAGGAAAAGAACCATCGATGTATTTTGATAAGAGGTATCGGCAAACAGAGCCCAAGGCTCCTCCTAATGCTACAAACAATATATTTCTAATCATATTCAAGACAGAGACAAAGGACGAAGAACTCCTACTCTTCAGCTACGCTTTAATGAAATCAAGGATACGGGGAAGTTGGCTTTCTGCCAAGTCGTGACCCATTTGGTAGGTCTTGCGCATCAGACTTCGGTTGTGGGAGATGTGAGAGATGGGCAAAGGTTCTTGGGGACAGAGGACAAGGGCGTTGCCTAATGATTGCTGTTCTGCGACATAGCTCAGTTCGGCATTATACATCTCGTGACGATGCTCCCATGCGTTTACAAGGGCAGGATAACGGCGGAGGATACGACGGATAAGGGAGCTCCAGCGGAGGGGACCTTTCAGATAGTCTGACGGTTGAGTAAGGATGACGAGGTTGCGCTCATAGCCTTGCTCCTGAAAATAGCGCAGAGGAATGGAATCTGCAATACCTCCATCAAGGAGATCCTGGTCACCGATATGTACAATCTTTGAGACCACGGGCATGGAAGAAGATGCCAGAATCCAGTCGCTGAGCTCACGATCTCCGGTATCGATGCGCCGATAGACGGCCTTTCCCGTATGAACATCTGTACAGACGAGGTGAAACGCCATAGGATCTTGCTCAAACGTTTTACGGTCGAAGAGATCGAGTTGCTCTGGCAAACGGTAATAACCGAACTCGGCGCCATAGATGCCGCCCGTTGTAATTAGAGACCAGATACTGCAATAACGCGGATCGTGGGCAAAACGGAGGTTGTAGCGCAACACGCGTCCAGGTTGATGGCTCTTGTAATTACAGCCGAAGCAAGCGCCAGCCGAAACTCCAACAAGTCCATCGAAACGGATGTCGTGCTGCATCAGTACGTCAAGGATACCTGCGGTAAACAGACCACGCAAGGCCCCACCTTCAAGGACCAATCCTTTTTTCATTCAGCTAAACCAGACCATTTATGCATAAACAGCCTATTTTTATGGATATTATTACTGTATTTTTAAATTTCTTGTTTAAGCAACCTGCTCAGTTCTTATAACATGTTCAAGGACTACTGCTTAAAATTTCTCGAAGCGAAAGGCAGGGAAAGACGGAGAGCGGCGCGCCAATATTCCCAGTTGTGCTGACCATTGCGAACACGGAACTCTGCCTTGACGCGGCTGAGACGCATCTTCTTGTAGAACTCAAAAGCATCGGCTACAAGGAAGTCGTCATCGCCACAATCAATAAACCATTGGAGGGTGCGCAACTGTTCCTTGACATCGTCGCCTGCACGGTCGAGGAAAGTAAGGGCAGAATGCTCGTGCACCGCATTCATGGTATAGAACATCTTGGTTTTCTGACCGTCAGGGCCTTCCTGAGCCGCATCACTGTTGAGCCAGGGACTCATGGCATAGCAGGACGAGAACATATCGGGATGACTCTGACAGTAGCCGATACTGCCCCCGCCTCCCATGGAAAGTCCCATGACGGCACGGTGCGCCTTATCACCTGCGCAGCGGTATTTTTTCTCAGCCGTAGGAAGAAGCTCGTTGAAGAAGAAATCCTCATAGGTCCAACCGGGCATATTGAAATAGCCGTTCCATATATTATTTACATCAGGACCGCCGGCATTGGGCATAATCACCACCATGGGCACGGCCTCGCCACTCTCGATGAGTTCATCGGTGATGTCCCTCATTCCTCCTTTCTGATCCCATGCAGTGTATGTATCTGTAAGGCCATGAAGGAGATAAACAACGGGATAGGACTGAGTGGAGCGTTCGAAGCCGTCGGGCAAATAGACATTGAACTTGACAACAGCTCCGAGAATGGAACTCTGAATACTGTCGGTAAGGATGCGGCCGGCATGCGACACAACGGTGCACAGGACAAGGGCCAGGAGAATAAAGGATTTTTTCATTGCTTTTGTATTTCTGCCTATAATGTGTTTGTGAAAAAATCGTTAAGCCATAACCACGTCGAGAACCATCATCAGAACAAAACCCACGGCAAAGCCTATAGTACTGAGATTGGTATGCTTGCCCGTGGATGCTTCAGGGATAAGTTCTTCAACCACAACGTAGAACATCGCTCCTGCAGCAAAGGCTAACATATAAGGTAAGACGGGAGTCAAGAAAGAAGCCAGCAGTACAACAGCCAAACCGCCTATGGGTTCTACGGCTCCACTCAGGCTGCCAATAAGGAAAGAACGCCAACGCGAATTTCCCTCGGCGCGCATGGGCATAGAGATAATGGCACCCTCAGGTATGTTCTGAATGGCAATACCCAGAGAAACAGCTACAGCAGATGCCAGCGTCAGACCGCCTGCTCCTTGTTCGGCACCAGCGAAGACCACACCTACAGCCATTCCCTCCGGAAGATTGTGAATGGTGACGGCCAAAGCCAGCATCGCCGTGCGGGATAACTTGGAACGTGGACCCTCGGGAGTAGACGTACCAAGATGAAGGTGCGGGGTGATCTCATCGAGCAGCAACAGGAAGCCGATACCCAACAGAAAACCTACAGCAGCAGGCAAGACTGACCAGACTCCTGTATCAGCCTCCATTTCCATAGAAGGGATAAGAAGAGACCATACGGAAGCCGCGACCATCACACCGGAGGCAAAACCAAGGAGTGATTTCTGCACACGCTCTGGCATCTCGTCTTTCATAAAGAAGACAAAGGCTGAGCCCAATATCGTTCCTAAAAGGGGAATCAGGAGTCCGATGACTAAAGTGGCCATAAAGAGGAAAGATGATGATTCAAAGTATGAAGGAACAATTAATTGCTCCCAACGATCCGGGGGAAACCGTTGGGAGCCAATTATTTCAATGCAGCAATAACGCTTACTTCTTGAACTCTACAGCAGCCTTCTCGATGGGGAGACTCTGCTTATAGTTCTCGATATAGCGGTTGAAGCCTGCTACATCTTCGGGTGAAGGAGCAACCTCTACGCCCGTGTTACCGGCAAAGACAACCTTGTCGAGGTAATCGGGCAATGAGAGGTGTTCGGGATTGTTGACCATGAAACCAGCGAGCAATGCGATACCCCAAGCACCACCTTCTCCAGCCGTAGCCATAACGGAAATCGGTGAATTGAGGGCTGCTGCCAGCATCTGCTGACCCACCTTAGGTGTGGTGAAGTAACCACCATGACCCATGATACGGTCCACCTTCACATGCTCCTCGTTGAAGAGGATGTCGTTACCAATCTTAAGCACACCGATTGCACCATAGAGTTGGGCACGGACAAAGTTGGCAAGGGTAAACTTGTCGTTGGCAGAACGCACGAAGAGAGGACGTCCGTCCATCAGTCCCGTGACAGGCTCGCCAGAAACATAGTTGTACGCCATCAGGCCTCCACAGTCGGGATCGCCCTTGGCACCGATGTTGAAGATGGTGGTGTAAAGGTCCATGGTAGACTGTGAAACGCCCAAAGCTTCCTGATACTCCTTGAAGAGTTTCACCCAGGCATTGATCTCGCTGGTGCAGTTGTTACAGTGGACCATAGCTACAAGCGAACCGTCGGGAGTTGTAACCATATCGAGCACTTCATAAGGCTTCGTGAGTGGCTTCTCCAGCACAATCATAGAGAAAGAACTCGTGCCGGCACTAACATTACCAGTACGCTGACGAACTGCATTAGTAGCAGCCATACCAGTTCCTGCATCGCCTTCGGGAGGACAAACAGGAATTCCGGGTTTGAGGTGACCGCTGACATCGAGTTTCAAGGCACCTTCAGGTGTAAGGAAACCGGCATTTTCGCCAGCCACAAGCACCTTGGGAAGGATGTCGAGCAACGTCCAGGAGAAGCCACGGGGAGCGATGAGCTTGTCGAACTTCTCCACCATAGTAGCATCATAGGTCTTCGTAGCGGGATCAACGGGTATCATACCAGATGCGTCACCTACGCCAAGCACTTTCTGACCGGTGACCTGCCAGTGAACATAGCCGGCAAGGGTCGTCAGGAAAGTAATATTGGGCACATGCTCCTCGTTGTCGAGAATAGCCTCGTAGAGGTGGCTGATGCTCCAGCGGAGCGGGATGTTGTAGTTGAAGAGTTCGCTGAGTTCGGCTGCAGCCTTGCCTGTGTTGGTGTTACGCCAAGTGCGGAAAGGCACCATGATCTCACCGGCAGCATTGAAAGGCATATAGCCGTGCATCATAGCAGAAAAACCGATAGCGGCGAGCGTCTCGATCTCTACGTCGTACTGCTCGAGGACATTCTTACGCAAATCGGCATAGCAGTCCTGCAGTCCGTACCAGATGGCCTCGGTGGAATAAGTCCACAGGCCATCGACAAGCTGGTTCTCCCAAGTGTGGGAGCCTTGTGCGATGGGCTTATTCTCGGGGTCAATGAGAACAGCCTTGATGCGGGTAGAGCCAAACTCGATACCGAGAATGGCTTTACCTGCTTCAATAACTTGTTTTGCTGTCATAATTACTTCAGGGCTTTGTTCAACATGAAGTACACTTCGTTGTTGCGGAGCTGCTGGATGAACTCACTGGTCTTGGTGTCCTTGTTGATCTTGACATACTCGATGCCCAGCATCTCAGCGAAGTCTTCCCAATACTCCTCGGTAATATCATAGGAGAAAGCACTGTGGTGAGTGCCACCAGCCAGGATCCAAGCACCGGCGCCGATCTCGAAGGTGGGCTGGGGAACCCAGAGGGCTGAAGCCACAGGCAGGTTGGGCATGGGCTTGGGCTCGATGCACTCAACCTCCTGAGAGATGAGACGGAAGCGGTTGCCGAGATCTACGACGGTAGCCTTGATACCACGACCGACCTTGGAGGTGAACACGAGGCGGGCGGTCTGCTGCTTGCGGATACCGATGCCGAGGAAGTGAACCTCGAGCTTGGGCTTGTCAACAGCGATGAGCGGGCAGACCTCGAGCATGTGGCTCTGTAGGCAAGAGCTGCGGTCACCTGCGAAGTTGAGGGTGTAGTCCTCCAGGAAGGAGCAACCCGTAGGCATGCCCTGCTGGATGACCCAAAGGGTGCGATAGAGGCAAGCGGTTTTCCAGTCACCTTCGGCACCGAAGCCATAACCTTCTGCCATCAGACGCTGAGAAGCGAGACCAGGAATCTGGTCGAAGCCGCAAAAATTGGGATCGTCGATGTCGGCATCGCCGAGGTCGTCGAAGTTGGTAGTGAAAGCGGTAGCGCCCTCGTCCTTAAGTACGCGACGCAGGGCGATTTCTGCCTTGGCAGCGTTATGAACCTTCTCCCAGTAAACTTTCTCACCGCTCTCATCAATCTTTATGGTGTACTCTTTCTTGTACTCCTCGACCAAAGCATCGGCTTCGGCGTCAGTGACCTTCTTGAAGTAGTCCATCAGACTGGAAACGGGATAGTAGTCAACATGGTAACCCAAACGCTGTTCGAACTCTACGCGGTCGCCATCGGTGACAGCCACGTTGTTCATGTTCATACCGAACATTAGGCAGCGGACGTTGTGAGCATCAGCGACACCGGCAGCAACACGAGCCCAAACGGCAATCTTCTTCTGAGCTTCTTCGTTCTTCCAGTAACCGCAAACGACCTTACGGGCAACGCGCATACGTGTGCAGATGTGACCGAACTCGATGTCGCCGTGAGCGCTTTGGTTGAGGTTCATGAAGTCCATGTCCATGGTAGCCCAAGGAATCTCGGCATTATACTGGGTATGGAAGTGCAGCAGGGGCTTCTCCAGTGCCTGCAGACCCTTGATCCACATCTTGGCGGGAGAGAAGGTATGCATCCAAGTGATGATACCGATACACTTCTCGTCGTTATTGGCTGCCTTCATCACAGCCTCCACTTCATTGGAGCTGTTCGCCGTACCCTTGTACACGATCTTAACGGGGATATTGCCACTGTTATTCAAGCCGGCAACCATTTCCTTGGAGTGAGCATCAACAGCTACTACTGCGTCACCTCCATAGAGCAACTGTGCACCAGTTACCCACCAAATCTCAAAATTTTCAAACATAGTTTTTTAATTTTTAAATGCACGATACACAATTAAAGATTCACAATAGACGTGGCTTGCTCGCAAATCACACCTTTGAAATTAAATGTGTCTCGTGACAATGTTAGTGAATAAGGTTATTAATTAAGTTTAGTTCTATTATTCTCAGGATTCACTATAACTATAGCATTCAGAAACTATGCATTGTGAATTGTGAATTACGAATTATGTGTTTTGAATTAGGCTTAATGTTTCTGACCCTTCTGACCATAGTACGCGTTGGGTCCGTGCTTGCGCATATAGTGTTTCTCCACGAGCAGAGGATTCATCGTCAGGTTGGGATTCACAGAGAAGGCGATGAAGGCCATCTTGGCACACTGTTCCATCACTTTGGCGTTGTAGACAGCATTGTCGGGAGAGGTTCCCCAAGAGAAAGGTCCATGGTTCTTGACGAGCACGGCGGGTGTATGGTCAGGATTGATCTTACGAATATTCAGGATCTCATCAACGATGACATTACCTGTTTCCAATTCATACTGTCCTTTAACCTCCGCCTCTGTCATATCACGGGTGCAGGGAATATCCTGATAGAAATAATCAGCATGGGTGGTGCCGATGTTGGGGATATCACGACCCGCCTGTGCGAAAGCAGTGGCATAAGTACTATGGGTATGAACAACACCCTGGATGTTGGGAAAAGCCTTGTAGAGAACAAGATGCGTGGGCGTATCGCTGGAGGGATTCAGGTCGCCTTCGACAACCTTGCCCGTCTCGAGGTCCACCACCACCATATCCTCTGCCTTCATCTCGTCGTAGCTGACACCGGAGGGCTTGATGACAACAAGTCCCTTCTCGCGATCAATACCTGAAACATTGCCCCATGTGAAAATCACCAGACCTTGCTTCACAAGATCCAAGTTAGCCTTGAAAACTTTCTGTTTGAGTTCTTCTAACATGATGATAGATAAATTTGTTTTTAATATATGGATTGATGAATGATTACTATATATAATTAAGGTGTGAATAGTCAGAGTTTGAAAACCGGTTCTTTCTGATAAACAGTTCCGTTGAACCGGTAAAGTGCCGCTCCCCGCTTAGAGGATTGCTTGTCGATGGCATCGGTTTTCTCGATGAACGACAATTCGCCGACACGCTTGCGGAAGTTGCGCTTGTCTATTTTCTCTCCGAGGATGGTCTCGTAGAGCAACTGCAGTTGGGTAAGGGTGAAAAGAGGGGGCAAGAGTTCAAAACCCACGGGATGACGGTTAATCATTCCACGCAGTTTCTTGAGGGCGCCCTCTATCATCTCTTTATGGTCGAAGAGGAGCGGAGGCAGCTTCTCCATATCCTCCCAATATGCGGAGTTTTCGTGGTTCAGTTCTTCGTTGACCCTATCGATATCGACGAGTGCAAAAAAGGCTATGGAAATCACCCGGTCACCAGAGTCGCGGTTCACAGAACCAAATGCTCCCACTTGTTTCATATAAATCGTCTTCAGTCCTGTCAGCTGATACAAGACACGTTGTGCTGCGCTATCAATGTCTTCGTCACGCTTGACGAATCCGCCCATAAGCGACCACTCCCCCTGTCGGGGTTCAAACGGACGTTTTTGCAGCAACACTTTCAGCTGACCTTTCTTGAACCCAAAAATGATACAGTCTACTGCAACATGAAATTTTGGATATTGACTATAATAGGTGGAGGGCATTGTTGATGAATTGTATTTAGTTGAAGAGTAGACAAGATGTATTTAGTTGACGAGAGGACGAGATGTGCTTAGTTGACAAGTTGACGAGTTGACAAGTTGCGGGTTGTGGATAAGGTGATGATTTGAGGCTTGATAAAAGGAAAGGTGATGATTTTTATTTATGTTATTGGAAATGTTTAAAGTTGGGAGCCTGAGAACTCCCAACTTTAAACAGAGATTCATTACCAGAAGTACCAGTAGAAGCAGCCGCAGAGACCGATGACCACCAAGGTGCCCACGATATCCCATACGTTCCAGCTCTCACGGATACTCTTCTTGAAGTCGGCCGTGAAGGTGATGGCATCCACCTGTTCCTTTGAAGGAGCGGGGGTGAAGAAGCTGACCACCACCATCAGGGCGATGATGAAGACGAGCAGCCAGCACTCAAAGATGAGCCAGTTGGTCTGCCAGAAAAATTCTGTAGATTTCCAGAAATCAACACCAGTTGTCAAAACAGTTTCCTTGACACCATTGGCGTTTTCAGCAATAAATCCAAGCCAGTTATCAGATTGCTTTACAAATCCTTCAGACATTGTATATACAGCCTTGCCGGAGTCGGTGAGGACGTTGGTGACGAGGCGAAGCATACCGATGAGGAAGCCACCGATGAGACCCCATTCACCTGCCTTAGGCGTGATCTTCTTGGAGAAGATACCGAGGGTGAAGACAGCCACCATGGCGGGAGCAATCAGGGACTGGATATCCTGAAGATAGCTGTAGAGGTTACCCATGTTCATCATGATAGGCATCCATGCCAGACCCAACAGCACAACGACAACCGTAGCCATGCGGCCTACAAATACGTAGTGAGCTTCGCTCATACCTTTCTTCATGGGCTTGTAGAAGTCCTCGGTGAAGAGGGTGGCACAGCTGTTGAAGAAAGCTGCCAGAGAAGCAACAAGAGCGCAGACGAAACCGATGGTCACAATACCTTTGATACCGGCAGGCAGGATGTTCTTCACCATCATGGCGAAAGCACCGTCGGTGCTCTCATGGTTGGTGATATCCATGATGATACCGCTACCAGCCTTCTGGGAGAGGGCGTAAGCAATCATACCGGGGATGAGGAACATGAAGCAGGGGAGGATCTTGAAGAAACCGGCTGCGATAGTACCA
>JAILCU010000028.1 GCA_024690405.1 Bacteroidales bacterium | reverse complement strand
TAAATGTAAGGAATGCCTTGAGATCATTCGTCAGCTGAAGGCATAACCCATTGGCGGGGAGCACAGTGAGCCGGCTCAAATCTTTCATTTTACCTATAAAATCAAGGTATGTACTGCCTCATGCGCCTATGTTAAAGAAGTCATTTTGTATTGCAGTTGCTTTGACTGCAATCCTTAGCCTGCAATCCTGCGAATGGCACCACCGCTCCGGGGCCTCGGCAGACGAAGAACTGGAGTTCTGTTCGGCCGTCTTCGAAGACAGCGCGGAGATCGTCGACGCCCATGTCCTGCAGTCGTTGCGCGCCGATTTCCCCGTCAATGAGGATACGAGTCGGCTTTGCGAGAATATTGTGGCCTGGCTTTGTGACGAGGTGGCTCAACGCAGTTGTCCTGATTTTAGTGACGAATGGCCGGATCGCTTTGTCGATCAGGCGGCTATGGAAGCGGCCGTCCGTGAGGGCGAGGCATCGTTTGCTGAAAATTATGTCACCTACTATGGGCAGCTCGGGCTTCAGCACATGGCTGAAGAGTTGGAGCACGAAGCCGGAGAAGGTTTCAGCGGAGGTTATGAAAACAACCTCTCCATAGAATTAGTGGAGAACGGGAAGGCTTATCTTACCTACATCCTTCATCACTACATTTATTTAGGCGGCGCTCACGGAGGAACGACAGTCATGGGAACGACTTTCCGCAAAAGCGATGGCCGCAAACTTGACTGGTCGCTTTTCGACCAAGGCAAGCGTGCTGAGATTTCAGAGAAGCTGAAACTCGCACTCATGACATATTTCACGAAGGCCACGGGCACATCCGTAGACAGTGATTCGGCTTTTTATGATTTGTTGCTGCTGTCCGACGACCCACTAACGCCCGGGAATGATTTGGAATTCGGTTTGCCTTTGCCCGCTCAGGCTCCATGGCTCACAAGTAGCGGTCTGGTGTTCATGTATGGTGAGTACGAGATTGCCCCTTATTCATTCGGTCACCCCTATTGCATCATTCCTGTTGATGAGATGCTGCCACTGATGACCGCTGAAGGTCGGCAGTGGATGAAAGACCTGAATTTGGAACATACCGAATCTGCCGGACAAGCTCCCGTTTACGGAGATCCCTTATAAAGCCAGAGCACATGGGATACCGCCCGTTCGCCTTTATCATATTGTTCCTGATTGCGCTCATGCCAGTGGCGGCTCAGCGCGATCTGTGTGCTGACGGCGAGCTGCTGGCCCATGATGTCATGCGCACAGGACAACAGCCTCCAGCGCTGCGTGCATTGCTCAAGGGACGGGAACTGACAGAGCGCGAGGTACCGTTACGGGGGACTAAGCGCATGGCTGCAATACCACCTTCCAGGATGAAGCAGAAGGGGTGGGCAACACAAGCCCTGCAACAGAAGAGACAAGCCACGGATTCCATGCTGAAGAATCCGTTTTGCTGGCAGACCCCAGCCACTGATGCGCCGGCAGAGGTGTCCGCTGTTGAGCCGCTCCTCCGGTCCGTTCGGGATCAGGAAGCACCTTATAACCTACTTTGCCCGCAATGGACCTATGACGACGGGAGCGTGAGCGAAGAGAGGTGTCTGTCGGGTTGTGTAGCAACGGCCATCGAGCAGGTGATGGCATACTACCGCTATCCCCTTGCCTTGCAAGACACGCTTCATGGGTGGGCAACGGACAACTATACGATCGAAGACCTACTCCCCGGCACGCGTTTTGACTGGGAAAACTATCTTCTTGATTATCGCAACGGATGGACGGCCGAGCAAGGTTCGGCAATCGCCCTTGTCTCGCTGGCCTGCGGCATGGCGGTGCACATGAATTATGGCCTTTATTCGTCAGGCGCCTATACCGGAAACGCCGTGGAGGCGCTGAAAAGCGCCTTCGGATATGGAATGGTAAAATATGTCGACCGTGTCATCTATACTCCCCGGCAATGGCATGCGATCATCCGGCACGAACTCGCCAACGGTCGCCCGCTGGTCTATACCGGCCATAATATGGAACTCAACGGCCACGCATTCAATATCGACGGTTATGACGAGCAAGGCTACTACCATGTCAATTGGGGCTATAATGGCAGCTATGACGGTTGGTATGATCTGGACTGGCTGAATCCCTGGGAACCTGTGGATATGCAGGACATACCCGAAGGATTCTTCTGCAACCAGTCTCTTTTGCTTATGCACCCCTCTTCCGAGGTCAAGCCCTTGGAGACCGATACGCTGGAGCTTGATCATTTGGGGGTAGAACTCCAGCAGGTTCAGTTTGAGCGCTCGCCTGACCTGCAAGGCCTGATCGCTGCCGATTTCCTTTTTCATAACGGAGGAGATGCCCCCGTGACCTACACCTATGAGGTGATGACCTATCTCCCCACAGACACCGCCATCTTTGAACAGGCAGATTATGTGGGACTTTCTGCCGTTAACCTTTCTCCCGGAGAGACCCGCACCCAGCGTGTCTACCTCAGCTTTCATGAAAAAGGGGACCGCATCCTCGGCATTTCGCACGACGATGTCACCATCCCTTATACTCAAAATGTGAGTATCACAGAAGGCACGGCAGCGATCTTGGAGTGGGGGAGTCCGGAGGTCGATGTGCAGCCACAGGCTGATGGCACCTGTCATGCCACGTTCAGCGTGCCTGTAGCAAATAAGGCCGCCTCAGGATTTGCGGGTTCGCTGGTTACTCTGTGCCTGACTCCTGCAGCTTCCGATGAAGAGCGGCGTCATTGGTGGGTGCTCTCCTTGCCCGGAGGTAGCGAGGAAGTGCGCACGGTGACCTTTAAGAACCTCCAACCCGAAACACAATATGTGTTCCGCCTGCGTTGTCCGTGGACGGTTCAACAGGAATGCACTTTCTGGACAACGGTTCCAACGGGAATTGACGGCATCTCATCCGCACATGACAGCAGCGGTAGTGCCGTGTACGACCTTTCCGGGCGACGCATTGAGCCTCGTGAAGGAACCATATTTATTAAAAACGGAAAGAAATGGCTGCAAAGGTAAATCCCATGTGGAAACCGATCATAGAACGTTATTACGCCGACTCTCCCGCACTCAGACACATCCTTGAGGTGCATAGCCGGAGTGTAGCTGATAAATCCCTTGCAATAGCTCGCCGCCATCCGGAACTGAATGCCGACGCAATCTTCCTTGAAGAGGCTGCCATGCTGCATGACATCGGTGTCTTCAAAACGCACGCTCCGGGCATTCAATGCTTTGGCACAGAACCATATATCAGACACGGCATTCTTGGGGCAGAACTGTTGCGGGCCGAGGGACTTCCCCGGCACGCCCGTGTCGCCGAACGTCACACCGGCACGGGGCTGACATCCAAAGCCATTCAAGAGCAGGGACTTCCCCTTCCGGTTTTCGATTTCGTGCCAGAAACCATCGAGGAAAAAATCATTTGCTACGCAGACAAATTCTTTTCCAAGACCCGTCTGGATTGTGAGAAGACACCCGAGCAGGTACTCCGTAGCTTAGCCAAGTTTGGTGATGAGAGTGTACACCAAATGCAATTGTGGATGACCCTTTTCGGCGATTCCGCAACCCTTTAATCTTAAAATCTTTCCAAAAGGCGCAAATAAGCCTTAAATTTTTTGCTTTTGCGCGTGAGTTGCAGTACTTTTGCACGGAATTCAGGCACACGCTGTGTCGTCGCTTTTATCAGGTGAACCAACGTAACAACTATAAATGGCTTTTTGCCACCATCGTTTCTGTCGTTTTCGCAGCTTGTTCAACAACATCGCTGCGCAATGACAAATCGGTCGTTTCTCCTCGCGGAAAGGTCGCTTTATCACCCATTGATTCGCTCGGTGAACTGACTGACAGCGTGCTTTCTTCCGGGGACAGTCCGCTCGCCACTGATGCCATAGCACAGGTAGCAGATTCCGCGGACCTTGCCCTTTTGGCGGATAGCATCAAGAGCGTTTCCGACTCCTTGCAGGGCCGCTTGGACAGTCTGTCGCACCTGCAACCTGTTCAAGGTGCAGACAGCTTGTCGGCCGATAGCCTCGGTCTTGATTCCTTAAACCTTCTTCAGCTCACCGACACGGCCCGCTTCATGATTGTCCATGGCGATACGGTCTATCTCGGCCGTTCCGGTCATACCGGTTTGGATACGCTGGCCATAGACTCTTCCAAGCAGAGCAAGAGTGCGCTCGATTCGCCTGTAGATTTCAAGGCCAAGGACTCCATCACCTTCGATTATCTGCGCAATCGTGTGAATTTCTACGGAGATGCAGAGGTCCGCTATCAGAACCTTGAGCTCAGCTCCAACCTCATTACAATGAGTGTGGACAGTAGCATCGTTCATGCCTATGGAACCCGCGATTCTTTGGGAAATGTGACTACTCCGCCCACCTTCAAGCAAGGCGATGACACCTACGAGCCGGATGATATCGCCTATAACTTTAAATCGCGCAAAGCCTTCATTCATAATGTCTTTACCGAGCAGGGTGAAGGTTATATGACCAGCAACGAGAGCAAGCGCGACTCATCGGGCACGATGTATGTGGCACATGCCAAATACACGACCTGTGACGCTAAGCATCCGCATTTCTATTTGGCACTGACCAGAGCCAAGGTCCGTCCGGGCCAGGATATTGTCTTCGGTCCGGCTTATCTTGTGGTTGAGGACGTTCCGTTGCCCTTGGCCTTACCTTACGGTTTCTTCCCGTTTTCAAAAACCTATTCCAGCGGTATCATTATGCCTACCTATGGCGACGAGACGACTCGAGGCTTCTATCTGCGCGACGGCGGCTATTATCTGGCGATCAGCGATCGCGTCGACTTGAAGCTCCTTGGCGAAATCTATACCAAGGGCTCGTGGGGCGTTTCCGCGCAAAGCACCTATAGGAAACGCTATCGTTTCAGCGGTTCTTTCAACTTCTCTTTTCAGAATACAGTTGAGGGCGAGAAGAACATGCCGGACTATTCCGTTCAGAAGAGCTTCAAACTTCAGTGGAGCCATCGCCAGGATTCGAAGGCTAATCCGGCTCAGAGCTTCTCGGCCAGTGTTAATTTTGCCACTTCGAGCTATGAGCAGAACAACATCTCCTCGCTCTACAACCCGCAGAGTCGCAGTCAGAGCACACGTACTTCTTCAATCTCTTATAGCCGAACGTTTGCCGACATCGGTCTGACCGTAGCAGCTACCATGAACCTCGCGCAAAATGTGCGCGACTCCAGCATCTCCATGACCCTCCCGTCGTTGAATATCTCCCTGGCGCGTTTTAATCCTTTCAAACGCAAGAAAATGGTGGGAGCCGAACGTTGGTACGAGAAGATTGCGATGAGTTATACCGGTACTTTCTCCAACAGCATCGCCACGAAGGAGGACAAGCTGATGAAATCCAACCTCATCAAAGACTGGAAGAACGGCATGAAACATCAGATCCCCATCAGCGCTTCCTTCAGCATCCTCAACTATATCAACGTCACGCCGTCGTTTAACTTCAACGACCGCATGTATAGCTATAAGGTCAAACGCTCCTGGAACGAAACGTCTCAGACCGAAGTCGCCGACACCACCTATGGCTTTAACAATGTCTATGACTACAACATGAGTCTCTCGGCATCCACGAAACTATACGGAACGTATCGTCCCCTTATCGGCAAGAAGATCATGGCTATCCGTCATGTGCTGACGCCTACCGTCAGCTTTTCTTATTCGCCGGACTTCGGCGCCTCGCGTTTCGGCTATTACGACACCTACGTCAAAACGGATGCCAACGGTAATGTCTCTACGGTCAGCTATTCTCCTTATCAGGGAACACTCTATGGCGTGCCGGGCAAAGGCATGAACGGTAGCATCAACGTCGATGTGGGCAACAACCTCGAGATGAAGCTGCGCACCGATAACGACTCGACCAAGAAGATCAGTTTGATTGATGAGCTGGGCGTTTCAATGTCGTATAATATGGCAGCGAAGGAAAAACCCCTGAGCGACCTCAACATG
>JAILCU010000127.1 GCA_024690405.1 Bacteroidales bacterium | reverse complement strand
CCCAACACATGGAACGGAGCCTTGGCGGCCAGCACGGCACCCGGCGTTATCCGCATAGAGAGCAGCAAGACCCTACCGCTCAAGAAGATGCGCAAGCAGCTCCTGCGCGACGCACAGCGCGAGGGCTACGACCATGCCTATATCGTGCGTAAGGATGCCCTCTATTGCGTCAACGTCAAGGACGGCAGCGAGAAACCGCTGCGCAAGCCCAACATCAATCCAACCCTGAACATGATGCGCCACATCAGCGCCCTCTCCACCGAGCAGACAGATGTCGTCAACAGCGAGGATAACGGGGCCCGCTTCTCCATTGTAGGCCCTAAGGCCATGCTACTCAACGATGTGGAAGTGCCTACCACAACGCCCGAGCAGCCCGCCAAGATTCCCCTCACCTTTCCGCTACATAGAAAATAAAATTATATGAAAGTTTTTCAACATGTTACAGACCTTGGCGACCTCAGCGTCGCCCTCGCGGAAGCGCAGGAAGTGAAGCGCGACCGCTACCAGTGGCAGCACCTCGGACGGAACAAGACCGCGCTGCTCATCTTCTTCAACAACTCACTGCGCACACGCCTCTCGACGCAGAAGGCTGCCATGAACCTGGGCATGAACGTCATCGTGCTCGACGTGAACCAGGGCGCCTGGAAACTGGAGACGGAGCGCGGCGTCATCATGGACGGCGACAAGAGCGAGCACCTCCTGGAGGCCATCCCCGTAATGGGCTCGTACTGCGATGTCATTGGCGTACGCAGTTTCGCACGCTTCGAGAACCGCAAGGACGACTATGAAGAGAAGATACTGAATCAGTTCATCCAATATAGTGGCCGTCCCGTCTTCTTCATGGAAAGCGCCACGGTGCACCCCTTGCAGGCTTTTGCCGACCTGATTACTATTGAAGAGCATAAGAATTGTGCCCGCCCGAAAGTGGTTCTCACCTGGGCGCCTCACCCCCGTGCGCTGCCACAGGCTGTGCCCAACTCGTTCGCAGAGTGGATGCTGGCTGCCGATGTGGACTTCGTGGTCACCCATCCCGAAGGCTACGAACTCGACCCACAGTTCGTAGGTGGTGCTCGCGTGGAATATGATCAGATGAAAGCCTTCGAGGGTGCTGACTTCATCTATGCCAAGAACTGGAGCTGTCCGGGTGTGACACGTCCCGAGGATTACGGCAAGGTGCTCGACGACTACCACACGATGATGGATTGGTGCGTGAGTGCCCGCCAGATGGCCGTGACCCGTGATGCTGCTTTCATGCATTGCCTGCCTGTCAGACGAAACATGATTGTTACGGACGATGTCATCGAATCGCCCCGTTCCCTCGTCATCCCCGAAGCGGCTAACCGCGAGATTTCAGCACAGGTAGTACTCAAACGTATGCTCGAAACCCTTTAATACTTAACCCATAACCTCAACCAATATGATCCAAATAGGAGACAAAGCACCCGAAGTACTGGGACTCGACGAGAACGGACAAGAGATCCGCTTGGATAGTTTCCGCGGACAGAAACTCGTACTCTACTTCTACCCCAAGGACAACACAAGCGGTTGCACAGCCGAAGCGTGCAGCATCCGCGACAACTACAGCGAACTGCGCCGTAAAGGCTACGCCGTTGTAGGCGTCAGCGTGGACAGTCAGGCCAGCCACCAGAAGTTCAAGGCAAAGCACGAACTGCCCTTCACGCTTATTGCCGACACTGAGCATACGCTCGTAGAACAAATGGGCGTATGGGCAGAAAAATCGATGTATGGCCGCAAATACTTCGGCACGCTCCGCACCACCTTCATCATCAACGAGGAAGGCATCGTGGAGAATATCATCCAACCGAAGCAAATAAAGACAAAGATCCACGGAGAACAGTTGCTGGAACTGTAAGTCGGAAGGATTTTCCTATGCCCTAACGATTGTTTCGTTCCTGATGACGGTATTCCTTGGGGCTCATGCCTACATATTGTTTGAAATACTTCCCAAAGAACGATTGTGAGGGGAAGTTGAAGTCGGAGGCAATCTCCTTGATACTCGAGTCTGTGGACTTCAGTTGCTGGCGTGCAGAACTGATCACCATTTGTATAATCCATTGAAGGGCGGAATGACCGCTCTTCTCCTTAATGACGCTTGAGAAATAGCGTGATGAAAGACACTGCTCTGCTGCGTAGAACGAGACTTCACGTTCGCGCTTGTAATTCGAGAAGAGCGAGACAAGGAAGGTCTGAAAAATGCGATCTTTGGCATCATGCACTTGCGGCATGAGAGACTGGTTCTGGGCATAGTCATAGATGAGCTCATAGAACAGACTCTTGGCCAGACTCATCACCAGATGCTGGAGGACTTCTGAGGCAGACGAGAAATGGCGAGACTCCTCTATCAGGTGTTGATAATGCTCGTGTGCCAGATTGGCCAGATCTTCGAGATTGCGCTGTTGCTCAGGCCTCAGTGAGATACATGGCTTTTCGCGAATGGCCAACACATTACCCCCACGTACTGTCTGTTCGAGCATAGGCAGTACAAACTCAATGTCGCATTTGACGGCGATACCTTCAAGATCGTTGGAATAATCCAGTAAACACACGAACATCGAAGGTGTGTAGAAATAGACATCCCCCTGCTGGATATGGAAGGTCTTGTCGTCGAGACTCACATTGATACTGCCGTGTTGGCAAAGGAAGAAGCCGCATGTATCCTCCATGGAAAGCATGCGCCCACGCTCTTCGACGGCATGCGTAGCATCTTCGACGGAGAAATATTCAAAAGGGAGTGGAAAGTGGCCCATAGAAAAGTGGCTTGTGGGTTAGTTAGACTGTTGTCCTGTGAGTACACTTAAGTCGATGCTGCCGTCGCGGATCAGTAACCAGATGATGATGGCGATGAGGACAAAGATGACAAGGGTCCCCAAGCAGCCAAAGATGGCGCATCCCCAAGAGCAACCCGCCTGCTCCTGCTGCTCCTGTTGGGAAACTGACGCTCTGTCGGGAGTGGTGACGTCATTTTTTCCCTCGGCTTCGGCGATGGCCTGTTCGAGCGTCACTTCACTCGTATCCTTTCGGACTTTGCCGGGCTTCTTCGCCGTTTTTTTAGCCGCGACCGCCCCGCCTATTCCCAACCAACTGAGGAGATTCAGGCTTTTCCAACTAAAGAGGCGTTTGTTATAGCTCATTCCCTTGCCCATATTGACGTTGACACTCACGCCCGTGTTGCCGATATTAAGTGTCTTGCCCTTGGGACCTATGGTCAGACTGACTCCAGTCTTTCTGACATTAGCTTTCAACCAGGGGAAAATGGTGATACGTTTGTTAAAGCGAAAACCCATAAACTGTTCAAGAAATGTCGAATGAATAATGAAATATTAAGGTAAGAGATAAAAGACGCCAATCAGACCCGGAAGGCCTATAGGAAGAGGTGATAGGAACTCTTTTCCTTGCTTTGGCGGGGCAAAGTTAGTGTTTTTTGGCTGAAGAATCGCAGTAAAGGTGAATTATTTGCTTTTCTTGGACGCTTTTCCAATTATTTTGCTTACCTTTGCGGTCAAATTATCAAGGGGTGCCCGACTTCTTCGGGCTGAGATTAAACCCTCCTCACCTGATCCGGACCATACCGGCGTAGGGATGATAAGCGGCGTCTTCTGAGCAGGCACGGCCTGCACCCCTTTATTGTTAAACCTCTATAATAATAAAGGACAAAAAAGTAATGACAACTAGAACGAAAAACATTCTTGCCCTCATGAGCTTTATCTGCTTGTCGGGACAAACGCTGGCGCAGGTAACCGACAACGACTCGGTGCGCATGGAGCAGATGCAGGAAGTGGTGGTGAGCGCCGTAAGTGCCCCGAAAAATGCCCCCTTCGCCGTCAGCACCATCAAGAAAACAGAACTGCAGGAACATGCCAAGACAGGGCGTGAACTGCCGATGCTACTCTCTCAAACCCCTGGTGTAGTGGCCTGGGGCGAGAACGGATTGGGAACGGGTACCACTTACATGCGCATTCGCGGTGCCGGTGACTCCCGCATTAACGTAACCCTTGATGGTGTAGCACTGAACTCCCCCGAGGATCAATGCGTGTTCTGGGCGAATATGAATTCCTACGCTTCTCTACTCGGTAGCGTGCAGATTCAGCGCGGCGTAGGCACAAGCACCAATGGCGACGGAGCCTTTGGCGGAAACATTGCACTGAGCAGTGCTGCTCCATTCCTGACGCCACGCGGTGAAGTCAGTTTCTCCTACGGATCCTACAACACGATGAACTATGGCGGACAATTCTCCACTGGACTCATTGGCAAACAAGTTGTTATTGACGGTGCCTGGCATCAGACGCAAACCGACGGATTCGTGCATGGAACCGACGGACGTTCGGGGTCGTACTACGGAGGAATAACTTGGATGCCCAACGACCGGTTTACACTACGCTATAAAAATATCGGTAACTATGAGCACACAGGACAAGCTTGGAACGGCGTCACCGCCGGCGATAACGATCTCAGTCTGATGGACGGCACCTATGGCGGTACGACAGGCATCAAAGGCTATGCCGACTTATACGACCGTGGTCTCGGCAAATACAATACACTCTATGAGACACTGGCCTACGATGATGACGGCAATTTCGCTACTGATGCTAATGGCAATTACCTGACCACCCGCTATCAGATGGCCGACGGGTCGTTGTGGAAACGCACTACCGATAATTTTACCCAAGATCACAACCTGCTTTCGGTGGTGTGGGATATCAATGACAGATGGAAGACGACAGCCACGCTGCACTATACTTATGGTTACGGCTACTATGAAGAATTCCGGCCACAGAACAAGCTGAAGAAATTTGGACTTTCCAACTTCACAACCGCTGACGGCAAGGAAGTGAAGAAGGCCGACTTCGTGCGTCAGAAAGGGCTGGAGCAGCACACTTATGGACTCATCTGGAACACAAACTATAAGAACGAACACTGGGATGTCATCGGTGGAACGGCTTTGCAGCGTTTCCAGGGTAACCACTTCGGATACCTTACCTACTGTTCCCAACCCGAACTGGCCTCAAAGACCTTGAAGAACGGACGTTACACATACTATGATTCCGATGCAGCAAAGAACGACCTCAGCGTCTTTCTGAAAGGCACCTACAATGTCAATGAAGAGGTGAGTGTGTTCGGCGATATCCAATACCGCTTTGTCGGCTACGAGACCTCGGGCATAAACGACAAATTCTATGAGGAAGACAGTAAGTACTACAATCAGCAACTCGACATCGACAAGCAATACCATTTCGTTAACCCAAAAGCTGGTTTCAGCTGGCACCGTGATGGTCATAACGCCTATTTCTCAGAGGCCATCAGTCACCGTGAGCCCGAACGCAACAACTTCACTGACAACGGTTCTTATCCTGCCCCCGAGGCGGAGTGGGTTTTTGACATCGAAGCCGGCTACAACTATGCAGGTCCCCGTTTCCGCGCCGGCGCCAACTTCTACTATATGTATTACACGAACCAATTTGTGCAGACTGGCATGGAAAGTGATATAGGCGAAAAACTCACCACGAACATCCCCACGTCATACCGCTATGGCGTAGAACTTTCCGCGGGATGGGACGTCACCAATTGGTTGACCATCGAAGGAAATGCTGCTCTGAGTCAAAACCGTCTCACCGACTTCGACGAGGTCGTAGAAGACTGGGATAACGGAACACAAACCATACATTACGATCATTCGACCCTCGCCTTCTCGCCCTCTGCCATCGCTAACGCCTTTGCACGATTCCATTGGAAAGGCCTCGAAGCCACCTGGCACACCAACCTCGTCAGCCGCCAGTATCTCGACAATACCGAGAATCGCGATCGTTCGCTGCCCGCTTATTCCACATCGAACATCCACTTGGGCTACACCCTTCCCTGCCAACGCACACTTGGACTGCGCGAAACCGTTTTCGGCCTTTCGCTTTCCAATATCTTCAATAAACATTATGCAGCCAACGGATGGGTTTATTCCGCGATTTGTGAGAGTTATGGGCACCCCAATGACAACCGCTATTACCAAATCGGCTATATCCCGATGGCAGGTTTCACCGTGATGGGGAATATCACGCTCAGATTTTAGCTAAAAGCATTATAAAGTATATGATTGGATGAATTGGAGAGATCGGGAGAACCGTTCTCTCCAAATCATCCGGAAAATGCCGAAAGACTGACGTCTGAAGACTTAAGACTCCAAAATATCCGTCCCTCATATTCTCAATGACTATGCAAATCAACTGGCTTGACCTCACCACAGCCCTGTTAGGTCTCGCTTACATCTTATTAGAGTATAAGGCCAGCATATGGATGTGGGCCGTGGGCGCCGTCATGCAGTTATTGGGCATTGTGCTCTACTATCAGAAAGGCCTTTATGCCGATTGCGGCATGGAATTTTACTATCTGGCCATGACCGCCTACGGCTTCTATGTGTGGCGCTGGGGTAAACCGAAGCAGGAAACGGAACGTCCTATCCGTCATTTCGAGAAAAGATACATCGTGCCTTGGCTTGCTGCAACACTCGCGCTGTGGCTGGGCATCTACTGGGTGCTTACAAGCTACACAGACAGCACCGTGCCTGTTGCTGACTCCTTCACTACGGCCCTCTCTGTAGTGGGTATCTGGGCACTGGCCCATAAATACTTGGAGCAGTGGTTTATTTGGATTGCTGTGGATGTAGTCACTTGCTGGCTCTATTTTCAAAAAGACATCCCCTTCAAGGCATCGCTCTATGCTCTCTACGTCGTCATCGCCATTGCCGGCTACGGCCGTTGGCGAAAGCAGATGAAGAGCAGTGGGGTGGTCGCTTAATCGGGGCATTCGGTTCGGAAGCGGTTAAGGAACAGCTCCAAAAAGACTCGATTCCATCGGGAATTCCTGTCTTGTCTCCTTGCACCCACGGTCATGTGCAAAACACATTTATATAATAATAGGCTTGCATATTGCCGGGTCATGAACTGAATACGTTCGTTTGTCGATTAAAAGAGATTAGGGTTTTATTTGTCGTTATACGCGTATAGCATCATGTGTGTGGGGGTAATCCATAAGAATGTTTTTCTGTCGCAATTGTGACATCAAATGCCTTTTTTCTTGTATTTTTTTGATATCTTGACTTTTTTTAAAGGTCATCATGGCTTCCTTTCCTGCAAAATATACTATCTTTGCACATAGAAATCATCATTACACAAACAAACCAACTAATTATTAACCCTTATTAAACACTATTTTATGAAGAAACGCTACTTCATGTCCTTCTTTGCAGGGATGCTTGCGCTGGGTGCTTCTGCCCAGATTCAATTAAATGTGTTGGAGGATATGACTTCGAAACTGCAGAATGCAGATTTCAAGGCAGACAATCCTGTGACTAACACCATTCGCACTTACGACTATGATATGGAGGACGACGGTGCAGCAATGGGAGGCGTTGGCCTTTATGGCCAGCAAGCCGTAACCGGTTGGACTGCAGCCACCCTGACAGACAACACCAAGGTTTCAACCGACAATGGTAGCGGTGCCCGTACCGACGGACTCAATGCTCGTGCAGCAGGTGTCTTCGCCTATGATTTGGAGGCTGTCAGCGAAATCGGCTTGGGCGGCGATTTTTTTCCGCGCGTTGATGGAGGTGACACTCAGGCCCTCGGTATGGTGGCCGTTTGGGGCGCTAACCTTATGTACACCCAAACCGTTGCCCTCCCCGCTGGCGACTATGCCATCATCGGCAAGTTCTGCAACGTTGCAGGTGAAGGCTCTGTAAGCAACAACTTCGGTTATAAAGTTGACGACCAGACTTACTACAAATCAACACGTTCCACTTTCCCCCTCGTCGCATCCCTCGAAGGAGAAGGTAAGGACGTTTGGATTGAAGACACTGTCATCTTCCGCCTTGAAGCCGATGCTACGGGCGACATCGTTCTCGGTTATTCCTTCGGTCAGGGTTCCGGCAGTGCTCCCCACCTTTTCCTGGACAACGTGAAGTTGTTGAAAATCGGGACCTCTGCCTACGACCAAATCTTAGTCGACGAAGCAAAAAAAGAACTTTTGACTGTTATTACAGAAGGTGAGAAACTGCATGCCGACACCAGCGCAGCCCAGGAGGTTTATGACAACCCCAACGCAACGCTTGCTGATGTGCAGGCTGCCATCGAAAATCAAAAGAAGATTAATGAGGCTGGCAGCACCGACCTCTCGGAATTCTTCATCATGAATCCCCACTTCTCACAGGACGACCCCATTACCGATGGTATTTGCACTTATGCTAAGGATATGACTACCAATAATGTAACCCACTCAGGTATGCAACCCGTGAAGAGTTGGGTGGCAAGCAATCCAAATGTGGACGGCCCTGCCAGTGGTGTCTTCGAGACTGGTTCTCAAGCCTTCCTTGGTTCTGTCGGCATCTTGCCTCCTGCTACAATGAGCGACGGCGTTTCTTCAGGAAAAGTCCTTGGCTTCGTCACCTGCTGGACCAATACCATCGCCTACACCCAGCATGTAACCTTGCCCGCTGGAACCTACATCCTGACGATCTCCTATTACAATACGAGCGGTGCCAATGCCGTTGAAAAGAATCTGATTGGTTTTGTTGATGACAATGGTACGGAGTACCTTGGTACCACCACTACTTTCCCCGTAGGCAAATGGGGTAAGGAAGTGATTGAATTCGAACTTCTTGAAGAAACAGAAGGTTACTTCACTTTAGGCTATAAGTCCACCAACACGGGTTCCGCCAATATGCCTCACTTCTTCCTCGATGGTATCTCTCTGACCTATGCGGGTGAACTGGAATTCGATCCCTCGCTCTTTGCCCTGCAAGGTACAGTGCGCTCCGCAGAAGAATATGCCAACAATGTATTCTATGTGAATTTGCAGCAAGAATTCCAAGCTGCTATTGATGAAGCAAATGAACTGATCAGCAGTCAGAGTTCTGATGCAGAAGCCAACAAGGCTGCACAGGAGAAAATCACCGCTATGCTGCAAGAGGTCATGGCCAGTATCGCTGACTATGAGCGCCTCCAAAAGTTCTATGATGAAAAGCTCGCTCCTGCAGAGGAGAAGTACAAATCACATACAGATATCCATGACGCACTTATCGCTCTCGACGACGAAATTTACGAAGTGCTCGAGAGCGGTGCTTGGGACACAGAAGAAATTGATGCAGCCATTGCCAGCTTGAGCGAAATCATCAAGTCAAAGACACAAGAAGCTTGGGATGCTGCCATCGCTTCCGGTGAAACGCTCGAAGAGGATCTGGATATCTCCCCGATCTTCGATACACTTGGTTATACTTATAGCACATCTGCAGTTTCGAACACCTCTGTACCCGACAAACAGTGGAGTTATGGTAATGCCACCAACTTCAAGACCCAATATGGTACAGCAGAGGTTTGGAACCAGAGTCCCTTCACTGTCAGCCAGACTCTGACGGAGATGCCTGCTGGTACCTATACTATTACCACACGTGCCTTCTACCGTACTGCTGACAACGCTACCAACTACGCCAACTATGATCCCAGCGCCGAAATGGCGTTCGTCTTCGCTGGCAACAACCGTTCTGCTCTTACCAATGTCTGCGCAATCGCCAGCAGCGAGGAAGTCACCGGATGGGCTGATGCAGGTGGCGTCTGGGTTCCCAACAGCCAGGAAGCGGCCTACAACATCTTCAATAATGATGAGTATATCAGCATTGTCTCATCAAGTACCCGCACCGTGCTCACCGAGACAGGTGATCTTACTTTCGGTATTACTGCAGATCAGATGGAAGATAACTGCTGGGTGGTATGGTATACCTTCGAAATTGCATACAATGCTGTTGACGAGAGCGTGATGGACGATGAACTCGATGCGCTCATCAAACAGGCTGATCTGGCGCTCAATGGCGAAAGCCTTGGTGTTGTGTACGTAGCCAGTGTCGCAACAGGTCTTCAGAATGCAATTAAAAATGGTCAGGATGCCAAAAATGGTACAGCAGACCAGAAGAAGGAAGCTATGGCTAAACTTAAGGAAGCCATCAGTGCTGAGGCTACAAGTACCAAACTGGTGCAGCAATTCTCCGATTTGGCAAACTCTTATTCAGACCTCACTGGAAGTGGTGATGAGAATTGGGACTTCGCTTCCGATGACAACGAGCTCCTGAATGTCATCAGCGACGTGGAAAATACCTACTTCCAGAACAATGAAGAGGTGCAGGCTGCTATTGACGGATTACCCGCTCTGCTGGCCAGATACGTGCTCGGCCGTTCTGACTTCAACGAAGGTTCCATCGATACGCCCATCAATATCACGGGCCTGATTATGAACTATTCATTCGACACCAATGCTAATTACTGGACTATTGAAGGTTCTGACGAGAATGGCCGCATTGGTCAGAATCAGGGCTATCAGTCTGGTAGCTATACCAATGAGACCGATGGATACGCTATTGATCACTTCATCGAGGCTTGGCGTCCTGATGGAGCAATCCTCAGTGATGGCACCATCTCTCAGACCCTGCTTGCCACACTCCCTGCTGGCTTCTATCGTCTCGAGTGCGACGGCTATGCTACGAATCAAGCTGAAATGCCTGCCGAGGGTATTCAGGGCGTAGGCCTCTATGCCCAGTGTGGTAATGGTTGGGATTGGACGTCCATGGCGATTACTGAGACCACTGGTGTTCCTCAGCACTTCACGCGCGATTTCTACGCTGATGGCACTTCTGACGTGAAGGTGGGTGTACGCGTGGCTTCAACAAATGCTTCTTGGCTTGCAGCTGATAATTTCCGCCTGTATTACATTGGCCAGGATGCTCCTGACGCCATCAACCAGGTTAACAGCAACGGCAATGCCAAGGCTGAGATCTACACGCTCCAGGGTGTGAAGACAAATGCTGCACAGCGTGGCCTTTACATCATCGTGAAGGATGGTAAGGCACAGAAGGTGCTCAAGAAGTAAGACGTTTGATTACCAATGTCAGAGAGGCGGCCCGTTGGGGTCGCCTCTCTTGTTACTGATAACAGTGGGGAAGAAAACTTCACTTACCGGAGGACAGGAGTAATAGCGCGTTTCAACTCCAATGAATCAGGGCTTTCATCATGCCCGGAGACGTCATTGGTGCTATGGGATGAAGGTCGTTAAGGAAAGCGAATGACCGTACCACAACAAGGGGGGAGGCTTACTTCTTGGAGCTTTTTACTTTTATCTTGCGCTTGGGTTGCGTCTGTTTTACCTTTTTTACTTTTTCCAAGATGGTGGTGTCCGTGCGGACGACGGCCTTAAGTGTATCGGGATGAATGGCTACTCGCGTTCGCGACAGACGATGCTTCGCCAGATAGATGCTGTCTTCCTGCCAATAGGGAGCCTGATCGCTTTCGTCGGCAGAAAATCCCAGATTGAGTACCGGCTTTTCGCGTGAAGGAACGTAGAGATAGGGAACCTGGCCGGGGACGAAAGGTATGATTTCCACCGGGCGCCAGCCATATTGGATGATATCCAGCTGCCGTGCCGCGGCACGGGAGAGATCAATAGAGAATTTGCGGGAATAAGGTCCCCGGTCTGTGACACGAACAACGACTTCTTTGCCATTGGTCAGATTGCGCACACGTAACCACGTTCCAAGAGGATATTGTAAATGGGCACAGGTCATGCTGTCGCGGTGATACTTCTCTCCGTTGCTCATCGTACGCCCATGAAATTGATCAGCATAATACGAGGCATTTCCACGTTGGGGACTCAAATGCTGCGCGGACGAGGGCTGAAGGACCCATGCTGAGACGGCCAAGAAGACGATAAAACGGGTCATAGCAATACTCATTTTAAAGATTTCGGGGTGCAAGTTAGCAAAAAAGGGTCTTATAAACAACTTTTTTGCCGTTTTTAGCATTTTATTAAGGGAAAATGGCTAACTTTGCACCCCAAATGAAAGACTTGCATCAACAGAAGTAAAAACAGTTTAATCTCAATATGAAAACAATGAACAAGAAAGGCAGCGCGTCACAAAGTGTGGATGATGTGCTCTCTTTACGCGACATCCTGGACATTTTCATCTACCAATGGAAATGGTTTGCCTTATCCGTCATCGTATGTCTTGGTATCGCATATCTGTACCTGATGACTAAGCCGAATATTTATCAGCGTTCGGCGGTTATGCTGGTCAAAGATGATTCCGGCACAGGTAATACGCGTACGAATCGCGGTGGCACAGATGCCTTGATGCAACTCAATGGCGTGATGATGGGGTCAAGCGTCAAGAATGAAGTCTACATCCTGCAAAGTCATCAGTTGATGAAGGAAGTGGTACGTGAACTTAAACTTGATGTCAACTATCTCTATCGTAGCCGCTTGCAGACGGTACGTCTGTACGATGTGAAGCCTTTCACGGCACAGTTCGACTCTGTGGAGACGCAACGTCCGTTCAGCTTTAAGGTGAGCATTAGCGGTAACAACGTGCATATCACAGACCTTGTCGTTCTTAATGAGAAAACCGACTTTGACAAATATGTCCGCTTTGGCGATAAGGTGAAGACACCCGCAGGCTCCTTCACCCTTATTCCTGAGAAACGTTATCTTGAGCAGTTCGAGGGTGCTGAGATTACAGTCGCTCGTATGACCATCGAAGCGGCGGCAAATAGTTATGGAAATGCTCTCAAGGCCAGCGAACTTGACAAGGAGAGTACACTCGTAGGCATTACCTACACAGATATGAACGTGCATCGTGCAGAGGATATTCTCAATGCCGTTCTTGAAGCCTATAAGCGTAGCATCATCATCGACAAGAACCGCATCGCTGAGAGCACGGCCTCCTTTATCACCGAGCGTATCAACATCATCTCCAAAGACCTGAGCAAGGTGGAGGGTCAGATGGCCAGTTTCAAACAGGCCAATCGCTTGGTCGATGTGAAAGGTGATGCCAACCAATACCTCCAGCAGAGCAGCGCTGCACGTCAGCGCACGATTCAACTGGAATCGCAGGTGAGCGTCGTACAATATCTTCTTGATGATCTGCGTTCCAATACGGGTACAAACAAGCTGATTCCCTCATTGGGCGGCCTCACCGATGCTGGTATCCAAGGGCAGATAGCTAAATACAATGATGCGATGCTCTTGCGCAACCGTCTCGTGGAGAGTGCCGGCGAAAACAACCAGCAAATCAAACAGCGCGATCAGGATCTTGACCAGATGCGTGCGACCATCATTGCGTCCACACAGGCTTACCTCGGTTCACTGAATCTGCAGTTACAACGTGCCCGTCAGGAGGAATCCGGATTGAGCAGCAACATTGCTGCCGTTCCGCAAAAGGAGAAAGAACTCATTGATATTTCACGTCAGCAGAGCATTAAGGAGACACTGTATACCTATCTCCTCAACAAACGTGAGGAAACGGCCCTCCAACTCGCAATCACGGAGGCGAACATCCGCATCATCGAGACTCCTTTTGGTTCCAACATGCCCATCTCACCCCGCAAGAAGGTAATCATGCTGGTAGCCTTGCTGTTGGGTATTATTATACCATTTGCCTTCTTCCACATCCGCAATCTCCTGAATATGAGTGTGCGCGGACGTAAGGACGTTGAGGAGTACACCTCCATTCCGGTTCTTGGAGAAGTGCCGCATAGGAAGGAGGGTATCAAGGATTCCGAAATTATCGTAGCTGATCAGAAGACGGATTCCATCAATGAAGCCTTCCGTATGCTTCGCTTCAGCCTCGGCTTCATTCAGAAAGATGCCCACGTCATTATGTTCACGTCCACGGTGCCTGGTGAAGGTAAGACATTCATCTCGCGTAACTTCGCTGTCACACTTGGCATGACTGGCAAGAAAGTGGTCTTGATTGATACGGATATCCGCAAGCGCACACAGAGCAAACTCGCAGGTAATATCCACAAGGAAGGGCTCACCTCTTACCTGCATGGCTCAACGGATGATGTCGAACGCTTGATTGTTAAAGAATGTCCGGAATACAATGTGGATATGTTGCCGGCCGGTATCGTGCCTCCTAACCCGACAGAATTGTTGATGAGCGACCGCTTAGAGCAATTGATCGAGACGCTCAAGAAGACGTATGATTATATTGTTATTGACAATGTTCCGGCACAAGTCGTAGCCGATGCAGGCATTGTCAACCGTGTAGCGGATGTGACTATCTACGTTATACGCGAAGGCAAGATCGACCGCCGCTATCTTCCTGAGTTGGAACGCTTGTATCAGGAAAAGAAATTCAATCACTTATGCATCATCATCAACGATGCTAAGATAGAGAAGAAGCGCTACGGTTATGGCCACTACGGCTACGGACACTATGGTTATGGTCACTATGGCTACGGGCCGAGCCTCTCGGAATCTCAAAATTCTAAGAGCAAGTGATTTAAGCAACCTTTCCAACGATACTTGGAAGATCCTCCATGAAAACCAGTGACTGCGGAGACGTATCACTGGTCTGATACCAAACACGCCAGCTACCTCTTGAGGGTGCTGGCGTGTTGCTTATGGCATCTCCTGCCTTTTCCTATTTGTTGGGCATAACGAAGTCGATGGGCAGGAGATACGTTATGCCTACGGGTTTCCCCGTTGAGGGTCGCAGGCTGTCGCCGGGATGTGCGATGCCTGACGTTGCACCGGAAGGGTGGTCAAAAGGCGCTGGGCTTTAGGCTGAGGCCGGCGTGCTCGTCGAGTCCGAACATGAGGTTCATGTTCTGCACGGCCTGTCCGCTGGCTCCTTTGAGCAGGTTGTCGATGATGCTGGTGATGAGGAGCTTGTTGTCGAACTTCTGCACATGAATGAGGGCTTTGTTGGTATTCACCACCTGTTTGAGGTCGATGTCGTGCTCGATATAGTGGGTGAAGGCTGCCGTCTCGTAGAACTGGCGGTAGAGCTTGACGAATTCCTCTTCGGCTACGGCGGGATCGATGTGTACGACCTCGGTGCAGAAGATGCCGCGCGCGAAGTCGCCCCGGTAGGGGATGAAGTCTACCGAGGTGTCGAATCCGGGCTGCAACTGCGCCAAAGACTGACGGATCTCTGCGATATGCTGGTGACGGAAGGGCTTGTAGATGCTCATGTTGCCCATGCGCCACGAGAAATGGGTGGTGGCTCCGGGTTTCACGCCGGCGCCGGTGGAACCTGTGATGGCGTTCACCATGATGTCGTCGTGCAACAGCCAGTTGGCTGCCAGGGGGAGAAGCCCGAGCTGAATGGCCGTGGCAAAGCAACCGGGGTTGGCCAGATGGCGGGCGTTTTTGATGGCATCGCGGTTGAGCTCGGGCAGACCATACACGTAGTCATGTTCCGGCGTGGCTATGCGGAAGTCCTGTGCAAGATCTATGATGCGCACGTTGGACGGTATAGGATGTTCTGCCAGGAACTCAGCACTTTTGCCATGTCCCATGCACAGGAAGAGTACGTCGATACTCTTTAACGCCAGACGGTCGGTGAATTTCAGCGTGGTCTCACCTAAGAGACCCTCGTGGACGTCGGTGATGAGGTTCTTTGCGTTGGACGTGCTATGAACAAAGGTGATTTCTGCCTCTGGGTGGTGGAGCAGCAAACGGATGAGTTCGCCCGCTGTATAGCCTGCACCACCAATGATTCCTGCTTTTATCATGAATAGGATGGGGAGGGTTAGAGGTTGTGGGGTCGCAAGTTATTCGCTTTAGTAGTCTTGCGGCATGATGAGCCAGAGTACCAGGTAGATGAGGCCGCCGCAGAAGGCGGTGCCGATGGTAAGCACTACCCAGATGAGGCGCAGGAGTTCTGCGTCCCATCCGAAGTATTCAGCTATCCCACCGCAGATGCCGGCAATCCATTTGTTGCCGGAGGAGCGGGTGAGTCTGTCCTTTTTCATCGTTCTTCGTCTTTATGCATTCCGTAATATACACGTAGCGGAGTGGAGAGGACTTTGATAAAGCCTTTGGCTTCGTCTGCTGTCCATCCGGTCTGTGTCTCGCCATATTCGCCGAGCTTGGATTTGGTCAGGTCGTTGGCGCTGTCGATGCCTACGGTTTCAAAGCTGAATGGCCGCAGACGAAGGATTGCCGTGCCGGTGACGTTGCGCTGTGAACTCGTCAGCATCGCTTCTATGTCGGGCATCACAGGCTCCAGATATTGGCTCTCATGCAGGAACATGCCATACCAGTTGCCGACTTGGTCCTTCCAATACTGCTGCCATTTTGAGAGGGTCGATTTCTCCAGCAGGCGATGGGCCTCGATGATGAGCTTGGGGGCGGCGGCCTCAAAGCCTACGCGGCCCTTGATGCCGATGATGGTGTCGCCCACATTGGCATCGCGGCCGATGGCATAGCTGGCACCAATTTCCTCGATTCTCTGGATGGCCTTGATGCGGTCGTCGAAGTGTTCGCCGTTGACGCCCACGACCTCGCCTTTTTCAAACTGAATCTTCAGCAGCGCTTCGGGAGCGGTGGCCGTGACGTGCTTCAGGTAGGCTTCCTCGGGCAGCCCCTGGGTGGCATCGAGCAGCTCACCGCCGCAGATGCTGGTTCCCCAAATGCCGACGTTGTATGAATATTTCAGTTTCGTGAAGTCTGCGAAGAAACCATGGTCGTTGAGATAGTCCACCTCCTCTTTGCGCGTCAACTTCTTGTCGCGTGTCAGGGTGATGATTTCTACGCCCGGCGCCATGACAAGGAAGGTCATGTCGAAACGGATCTGGTCGTTGCCGGCGCCAGTGCTGCCGTGAGCGATGGCGTCTGCACCGATTTCCTTCGCATAACGCGCGATGGCTATGGCCTGGAAGATGCGCTCAGAACTGACCGATATAGGATAGCAGTTATTGCGTAGCACATTACCGAAGATCATGTATTTCAACGACTTCTTGTAGTACTCTTGTGTAACGTCAAGGGTCACGTATTGGGTCGCGCCCAGTTTGTACGCGTTCTCTTCGTTGGTCTTCAACTGTTCTGCACTGAAACCGCCAGTGTTGGCGCAGGCTGCGTGTACTTCGTATCCCAGTTCCTTGGCGAGGTACATCACGGTGTAGCTTGTGTCCAGTCCGCCGGAAAAGGCGACGACTACTTTCTTTTTCATATGTTTATAGAATTGTTCGTTTTATGATTCAACTTTTTAATTTTACATCCTGTATGGTGTTCGGATGTTGTCCGTGGTCAGTCTCTGAACTCCTGGCTGTTGGTGATACGACCTTCCAGGCGGTTGATGCGTTCAATGACATCCTGAGGGATCTTTGCAGGCAGGTGTTCCTCGGGGTCAAAGAGCATGGCCGTGCAGATGCAGAACTTGCGGTTGCGCTCGCGCAGCACATTGATGTTGACACAACCTTCACAGCCTTTCCAGAAGGCCTCGTCGTCGGTGAGGTCGTCGAAGGTGACGGGGAGATAACCCAACTGCGTGTTCATCTTCATCACGGCCTTGCCGCTGGTCAGCGAAAAAATCTTGGCGTGAGGCCAGCGAGTGCGGGCAAGCGAGAAGGTCATGTCTTTGATGCGTTTGGCCAAGCCGAGGCCACGGAAGTCCGGATGAACGATGAGTCCGGAAGTGGTGACGTATTTTTTGTTGCCCCAGGTCTCGATGTAGCTGAACCCGGCGAAGCGGTCTCCGCTGAGGGCGATGACTGCTTTGGCCTCGCGCATTTTTGTGGTGATATACTCGTGTGTGCGCTTGGCAATGCCTGTGCCGCGTACTTTGGCGGCCTCTTCGATTGTTTGGAGGATGGTGTCGACGTAGCATTCATGCTGTTCATCGGCTACGAGCACTTGTATGTCGTCGTTGGGATGTGCTGTTGCTTCCATTGTTGTTGTGTGTGATGTCGGCAGAAAATCGGAATGTTAAAACCTATTCTTTTCGCGTCTCAGGCACCACTTCTGCCAGGCGGTTGAGGACGTTGGGACGTTCGGCGGTCTCGTCAAGCACGATGAGGATGGTGTCATCGCCTGCGATGGTGCCTAAGATCTCGGGGATATGGGCGTTGTCAATATCGTAAGCCACATGTGCTGCATGGCCGGGGGGCGTCTGCACGATGGCGAGGTTGAGGCTGAATTTCACCGACACGGCACCGAGGCGGTTGATCTGCTGCACGGTCATGTGCGTGTCGCTGATGCGCTGGTATCGTTTTTGCTCAGGGAGCAGGTAGACCTGCTCGCCCCGTTCGTTGTGCCCCTTGACAATGCGCAACTGGCGCAAGTCCCGGGAGAGCGTGGCTTGTGTGGAGGGGAAGCCTGCCTTGGCCAGCTCGTTCAACAGGTCGTCTTGCCTGCCCACTTCCTGGCTGGTGATGATCATCTTGATGACTTCCAATCGCGTATCTTTGTCCTGCCTCATAACAGATTTTGCATTATCGGGAGCAAAGGTATGAATAATATTTCAATAAAACCTTGGGGGATTGGACAAATTTTGCATAAATATCGCAGAAATATGCATATATCAAGCGCCGCAGTGAATATTTTTGTTAAGCGGTCAATGGAAAGTGCGTAAGGCGGCTTCCATCTCGCGCATGAGGTTGCGTTTAGGGGAGTAGGGGGAGTAGATGAATCCCTCGGTAGCGAGTACAAGCCCTTGGAGGGTGTCAATGTGTTCGATGGCAACAAATGCACCGCCCAAGGCACCGTCGTGCATCTCCCACAATCCGTGTATCTCCAGGACATCTTCATTGTTTATCTTACGTGCGCGTGCGAGGAGAAGGGGCTGTTGCGTGTCGGGGTTAATGGCTGTTTGCATCCATTGAGTGGGCCCGGCGCCGGGGATGTTGGCCTTGAGTGCGCTATCGCGCATGGCTACGTATTGCTTCGCATTGAGCGGCTTCCCGTTCCAGGGGTAGGAGTAAAACACAAAGTTCTGGTCTTTATCGTTAAGATTGGTGCCTGTCCAAAGGAAGTGCTTGCCCACTTTGGAGGCGCGCAATTTGGCGGGCACGCAGATGGTGTGTCCTGTCATACTGTCCAGGGCTTGTGCGGTATGCTGGCTGTACTTTTGTCTCAGATGGCCCGCTTGCCATTCGAGTTCAGCATCAATGAAGAGGTCGGTGATCCGTTCGCTATTGTCGGCAATGAAACAGGCAACATCGTGTGCAGAGGGGCCCGTAACCATGACCTCGATTTGCGGTCGTGCTGCTACATTTCGTGCTATTCCCATGGCGGATTGGCGTTTCTGTCTGTCAATCTTGACAATCAGCCGGTTGCGGAAGGTGCGCCATGGGATGAGATTCGCATCGGTGAACGTGACGTCAAGGCGGAAAAGAGGCTCGTGCTGGGGGAGCACAGGCGTGGAACCCTTGAGCACATGCTCGAGCGTATCTGCCAACTCGCCTTCATAGGCTTGGCGCTGTACAATGACCACCAGCTCGTACGGGAGTCCGCGTGAAGCGGGCTTGTTGGCTGCCTCGCTATGCCGTTGCGGCTTGCAGGCACCCGTCACGCACAAGGCAGCTGTCATCAGGATCAGGTTGGAAAGGAGAGAGGTGAACCGTGGGGTATGCATAATAACAGGCGTTAAGAAAAGCAAGAAAGGATCCCTTCTCTGTGGGATCCTTCATGGGGTGGTGTCACCAGGAATCGAACCGGGGACACAAGGATTTTCAGTCCTTTGCTCTACCAACTGAGCTATGACACCATCGCGCTTCTTTCGATTTGCGGGTGCAAAGGTATGGTATTTTATTCATACCTGCAAGAAAAAGGGCGGAAATTTGCTAAAATGATTGAAAAAAAGGTCTTTTCTTTCGTTATATCGTAAAAACATTGTACCTTTGCAACCGCATTCGAACAGAATACGTGTGCAATCGGAAAGTAGCGCAGTTGGTAGCGCACTACGTTCGGGACGTAGGGGTCGGGCGTTCGAGTCGCCTCTTTCCGACATACAAAAGCGGCCAGTGATTATCACTGGCCGCTTTTGTAAACATTGTGGCGTATGGAATGGCGGGCGCGAGCCTGCGCTTCCATGAGTTATGCGTTTTGAATACTTTGGATAAGTTGCTCTTTCTCCTCTTGAGAGAGGTTGCTCTGACGAACAAAGAACAGGAGCATGTCCATTTTGGAGTCCTCAAAATAGTAGGTCTTGATCTCTCCTAATGCGATTTCAGCATATTGTGCCCTGGTAATCCGCGGGGTATAGAAAATCTTACCGTCTTTTTTTGTGCTCTTGATGAATCCCTTTTGAACCAGAATCTTAAGGAAAGTGGCAATCGTGGTATATGCGGGTTTAGGCTCTTCATAACATTTAAGGATGTCTCCGGCGTAACCACTCTGGTGAGGCAAGTTCCACAAGTGGTGCATAATCTGGAATTCAGAATTCGTCAAAATCTTTTTGTCTTTCATAGGTGTTCTTTTAAATTTGCTCAGCAAAGGTACATTGATTTTCGATATAATTGAAATATTTTAAATCGCAATTATTCTGAAAAGGTTATCTGTTAACTTTAATTTACACTTTTTGGGGTGTTTGCCCGTGTTAATTATATAGCTGTTAACACTTGTAGGTTGCACAAAAATGCTACTTGATGATGGACGTTTGCGGATTGCGCAAATTGGTGTGGCGATGCAAGAATGCTTTGGCTGTGCCGAACCGCAGGAACAGGTCGAGTCGTACGGGCATGTGGTTGGTATCGTCGGTGATGTAGAAGGTCACGACTTCCTTTTCTTTGTGATCTTTGTATTCGACGAAAGAGAAGACCAGGCAGCGGTAAGTGATGCCGGTGGAGTCCATCTTGAAATTCTTGCGTCCCCTGAAGATGACGGTGGCGTGCTTGATCTGGCATCCGTCGGCCATGGGGAAATAGATCTTCTGTCCCGTCTTGTAGAGGCTCGGATCGAAGGAGCGGGCGCGCAACAGCATGCTCACCATGTCAAACACACAGGAGGCACCGTCGTATTCGTTGGTGCGCACTTTGCCTTCATGGTTGACGAAATGCTGACTGACGTGGGGACGGTTGCCGGGGTAGGTGTAGCGTGCCTCATCGATGTAATAGCGTTTGCCTTCGCGTGCTCCCTTACGATAATACAGTGGCATGAGGTCGGGCGTGACGAAACTGGTGAGGGTGTCGCGCATCATGAAATATTTGTCGGTGCGCTGGTTGCCTTTTGTAATGAGATTGGCGCGATAGACGCGCTGCCCCTGATAGGTGTCCAGGCTGATGTCGAGTTGCGCCGTGCCGGCTTTCAACCAGATGAATTGCCAGTTGAAATAGAGTTGGTACTCCAGTTTCTCGCCCGCTTTAAATGCTTTGTTTTCCAGCGGGCATTGTGCTTGTGATACCATGGCGGTAGCGACAAGGGTGCATATCAGCAAGGTTAGTTTTTTCATCGTTCAAAAGGGATTGGTCTTTCTTTGGACAGGGTTTTTGTCCAAAAGTTTAACCCGGGCTCGAAGCCGTTGCCGGAAGGGACGCGGATTGCTGAACGGTGCTGAGGCCTGGGGACAGATGTCATGTAAGGTGGGGAGGACCTCCGGCCTGCGCATGGGAGCGGATGGAAGACGGATGGCGCAAGGGGGGTTACTTGCGGTTGCCGCGTTTCTTGGATTCGCGCTCCATGGCAGCATCACGTTCCTTGTTGCGCGCCTTGATGTCCTTGGTCTTGTCAGGCTTTTGCTTGGTGATCTTCACGGGTTTCTGCTTCATGAGCGCCACGGCGCGAGGGTCCCAATCCTGAGTGACCTCAAATTTTGACTTGATGGGGATTGCGCGGGGGAAATAGTAAACCTCCTCGGGGGCTTCGCCGTTATCGTAGTTGCCTGTGGTCCATACTCCATCGCCGTTGCGGTCGTAGAAGCAACGCACGTAGTAGTCGCCGGGCTTGAGGTAGTGGAACTCGGCAAATCCGTTGGCCATGGTGCGTTCCGTGCGTATGGGGGAGTCGGAAGTGCTCATCAACTGCACGATGATGCAGGTGTCCTTGTCGGACATATTCATGAATAGCGCTCCGTAGTCCTCCTCTTTGCGCGTGCGGAAATCTTGTTTGATGGCTTTGTTGGTGTGCCCGAGTGCGCCTTTAACGGCGGCACTGTCGATCTCGAAGGAATAGGTGTTCTCTAATTCCCATTCCGCAAAGAGCTGGAACTGACGGGGATTACCCTCTATAGGTGTGAAGTAGAAGGGGGCATCCTCCCAAAGGGAGTCCACCTTTATCTTGAACCGCACGGCGGAGGAATCGGGTATCGTGACGGGTTCGGAAAACGTCATGATGGGATTCTGATTGGGGTCGATGGAACCGCTGGGTTTGCATTCCATGGAGAGCCAGACCTCTAAGGCGGGGTTGGGTTCGGGTTTGTAGTTCTTGTTTTCCTTCTGCTTCTTCTGCTGCTCTTTTTCCCATTCCTTATTCTTCTCTTCAAGATCCTTCAACTGCTTGGCCCTGCTCGTCTTGGGCACTACGAATTGGGTGTCGGCCTTCCATACGAGTTGGTGCAAAGTGTCGGTGTCGAGATAGTGGAGCACCATTTCCAGGGTGTCGGCATAGGCCAGGGTGGTGTCGGTGATCCAATAGGTGACGGTGTCGCCTTTGGCCGAGGGCTCCACAATGAAACCGCCGTCGCCCTCGAAATTGAGTCCCTCGATGCGTGGGAGTGTGTCGGACGGGGCGGTGAAGAAGAGGGTGAAGGACTCGGGCAGGTCGCGTTGCACCTTCAGCAGATGGCGGTCCTGACCCTCCTCGAGGAAGGAGCGTAGCACGATGTCATCGGGGTAGAAATGGGTGTAGTGGACGGGTTGGATACTGTCGTAATGGGTAGAATCGCGCCAGATGGTGTCCAAACGGATGTCCGGACCGCAGGTGGAACTGAAGAGGGCGGTGTCAAACGCCAGAATCTCGCTTTTCTGTGTGAAACGGAAGTCGCCGTCCATGTCCTTGAGGGCGAAAGCACGATAGCGACGGTCGCGGGCGACACCTTTGATGACAAAACGACCGCTGCCATTGGTGCGACTGACGCGTTCGAGGTGGTGGGTACGGAAGAGGCTGTCGGGTACGATACCGTCCGCGTTTTCTGCATAAAGGCCTACGAGGATGCCTTTAACGGGTTCAAGATCCGCAGCATTGAGCACATACCCCGAGACCTCCATCGTATCGATCTGTTCGCCCGTGGAGAAAGAAAAGGTGTAGTTGCCCATGGGGTTGCCTTCATTGTTGTCCACGATGGCATCGGAGAAATCCACGGTGTAGGTGGTATTGGGGCGTAGGGTGTCGAAGAGGTCGATGCGCACCGACTTGCCCACTGCTCGGATGTTGGGCGTTTCGGTCTGCGGCGGTGATACAACGACTTTCTCGCTGGCATTCTCTATCTTGATGTATTCATTGAATACAATGGAAATCTTGCGCTTGTCGGAGTTGGTGGCCTGGTTGCCCGGTGTGCTGGAGACGACGCGTGGCGGCGTCTCGTCGTAGGGGCCTCCATCGGGTGAACCGATGTTGGCACAGGCGGCGATGAACAGGGCGAGCAGACAGAGAAAAGGGAGCTTGCGCATCTGTAGGGCGTTTTTTTATTGAGGGATGACGGGGAGAATCAGTTAAGCGTTGAGCGCCAGCATCTCTTCGATGGTGGCCCGTTGGTTGCTGAGGCGCGGCACTTTGTGCTGTCCGCCCAGTTTGCCCTTGTTCTTCAGCCAGTCGGTGAAAAGTCCTTTGCGGGCAGGGATGAGTTCGAGACGCTGTAGCGTGATGTCCTTGAAACGTTTTGCTTCGTAGTCGGAGTTGAGTGCCTGAAGGGCTTTGTCGAGCTCGTCGGCAAAGGCTTCGGTGTCGGCGGGCGGCCGTGAGAACTCGATGAGCCATTGATGGCGGCATTTGCCGGCTTCGTCCATGAATACCGGGGCTGCCGTATATTCCAGGACTTCTGCACCCGTGGCCCGGCAGGCCTGGGCAAGGCCTTTCTCGGCATTGTCTACAATCAGCTCTTCGCCGAAGGCGTTGATAAAGAATTTCGTTCGGCCGGTGATGACGAATTTGTAGGGGGCGGTCTGCGTGAAACGCACCGTGTCGCCGATGACATAGCGCCACAGGCCGCTTGAGGTGGAGATGACCATGGCGTAGTTCTTTCCGGGCTCCACCTGCCACAACGGCAACACGTGGGGTGTGGCGTTGTCGAACTCGTCCATGGGGATGAACTCGAAGAAGACGCCATAGTCGATCATCAGGAGCATGGCGGCATCCTGGGGGTCGTTTTGTATGCCGAAGAAGCCTTCGCTGGCGTTGTAGGTTTCCATGTATGACATCTTCTCGCTTTGGATCAGACGCCGGTATTGTTCGCGGTAGGGCGTGAAGGCGACACCGCCGTGGAAAAAGACTTCCAGGTTGGGCCATACTTCGTTGAGATGCTCTTTGCCGGAGAGCTCCATTACCCGAGTGAGTACCGACAGCATCCACGAGGGTACGCCGCTGATATTCGTGACGTTACGGTGGAGTGCTTCACGAGCGATGCGGTCGCGCTTGACTTCAAAATCTGAAAGCAGGGCGGTGGCTTTCTTGGGAACACGCAGGAGATTGACCAGCGGATTGATGTTCTCGATGAGAATGGCGCTGAGGTCGCCTACCAGAGAGTGCTTGAGGTTGTAGTTGGGAGCGTGGGACCCGCCTAAGATGAGGGCACGGCCGTCGAGGATGCGGCTCTCCGGATGATTGTGCAAGTAAATGGTCACACAATCCTTGCCCCCTGCATAGTGGGTGTCTTGCAGGTTCTGAGATGATACGGGGATGAATTTACTCTTGTCGCTGGTCGTGCCGCTGGACTTGGCATACCATTTCACCCGGCCCGGCCATAGGATGTCTGTTGCGCCGTGACGCATGCGGTCAATATCGGCCTTCAGGTCGTCGTAGCTGGTGACGGGGCAGGCTTGTGCAAACTCTTCGTAGCAGGTGATGTCTGCATAGTTGTGGCGCTGTCCCCATTCTGTATTCTTTGCTGCGGACAACAAACGATGAAGTACACCTCTTTGGAGTACTTCAGACTGTTGTGCATAGGTCGCGATGGTGCGATTGCGTGATGCAAACAGGGGACGGGACAATTGTGTAATGCTCATTGTGGCTGCAAAGGTAAGGTAAAATGGGCAGTCGGCAAAATTGAAGGGTTTAAATAATGTTATTGCCGTCTTGCTGACGCGCAACTTACATCCGACCCACACCCTTCGTCTTTGCGGTAGCAAAAGAAACCTCACCTTCTCCGCCAGGTGGAGAGGGTGAGGCTTCCTGTTTATACGACCTCCGGAATCAAAGCCGTAGGCTCTTCTTCCTGAGCGGTTCGACGGGATTTGGCATCGAACACTGACTGCACAAAGGCTTTGTCCGTGTTTAACAGTTTGAGCGTGGCTTTGGCGGCCTGCTGGTGACTTTCCTTCTTGGAATATCCCTTGCCCGTTTCGCCGTCGAGCCCCTCGAGGAGGATGCGGGTGAGGAAAACAGGTGCGGCGTGCGGGTCCACGACCTCTTCTATCAGCTTGAATTCCACCAGAATGCGGTTCTTTTGGGCCCATTCAATGAGCTTCGACTTGAAATTGACTTCCTTGGCAGCCATGGAGTCGAGGTTGATATGGCGCCCCAGAATGCGCTCCTTCATAAAATACATGCATGCATCGTAGCCACGGTCGAGGTAGATGGCTCCCATGAGTGCTTCGAAAGCGTTTCCGCCCATATTGTTGTTGTGGGCGTTGGAGTGGCTGTTGGAATGGATGAGGCGGTCGAGACCGATGTCGCGCGACAGGCGGTTGAGGGTCTCGCGCTGCACCATCTTGCTGCGCGTATTGGTGAGGAATCCTTCGCGGTGCTGTGTGAAATGATGGTAGAGGATATCGCTGACGATGGATTCCAATACCGCGTCGCCAAGGAATTCCAGCCGCTCGTTGTTCTCGTCAACGCTCCGCTTGCCATGGCGCGAGGTGGATTTGTGCTGAAGGGCTAATTTATAGTAGCCTGTGCGGTGGGGATAGAAACCGAGAATGGCTTGAATAGACGCACAAAGCTCCCTGTCCTTGCGGAAGGGGAGCTTTAAGCGGTCTGTCAGATTATTGGGTGTAAACACGACGCTTAACCTTCGTATTTCTTGAAGATTACGCAAGCGTTGTGACCACCGAAACCGAACGTGTTGCTCAAGGCGGCACGTACTGTGCGCTGCTGAGCCACGTTGAATGTGAAATTCAGGTTGTAGTCGATTTCCTCGTCGCGGTCGTCGTCGGCGTGGTTGATGGTGGGAGGAACGATGTCGTTCTTCACAGCCAGCACGCTGGCCATCGCCTCGACAGCTCCGGCTGCACCCAGAAGGTGGCCGGTCATCGACTTGGTGGATGAGATGTTCAGCTCATAGGCATGCTTGCCGAAGAGTTCTTTGATCGCCTTGGCCTCAGAGATATCGCCCACATGGGTGGAGGTGCCGTGGACATTGATGTAGTCGATGTCTTCGGGCTGCATTCCTGCGTCCTTAATGGCGTTCTCCATGACGAGCTTGGCGCCCAAGCCCTCGGGGTGGGAGGCGGTGATGTGGTAAGCATCGGCACTCATGCCTTCGCCCACCATCTCGGCATAGATCTTGGCACCACGGGCCTTGGCGTGTTCCAGTTCCTCGAGAATGAGGCAACCGGCTCCTTCGCCCATGATGAAACCGTCGCGGCTCGCGCTGAACGGGCGGCTGGCGTGTTCGGGATCATCGTTGCGGGTGGAGATGGCTTTCATGGCATTGAAACCGCCTACACCGCCTTCGGTGACGGCTGCTTCAGCACCGCCGCTGACGATGATGTCGGCCTTGCCCAGACGAATCAGGTTGAAAGCGTTGGCCACGGCATGAGTGCTGGACGCACAAGCTGAAGTGGTCGCGTAGTTCGGACCATGGAAGCCATGCATGATGCTGATGTGTCCGGCAGCGATGTCGGCAATCATCTTGGGGATGAAGAAGGGGCTGAACTTCGGACCGATTTCAGCTCCGGTGCGGCCGTAGTCTTCGACTTCTTCCTGGAAGGTCTTGATTCCGCCGATGCCGACGCCGAAAATCACGCCTACGCGGTTCTTGTCCACGCCTTCGTCTTCCAGACGGCTGTCTGCGATGGCCTCGTTGGCTGCAGCGATGGCATATTGGCAGTAGGGGTCCATCTTGCGGGCTTCTTTGCGGTCGATGCCAAAGGCTTCGGGAGTGAAGTTCTTGACCTCGCAAGCGAACTTAGTCTTGAATTTCTCGGTATTGAAATGGGTGATGGGTGCTGCACCGCTCACACCGGCTACCAGGTTCTTCCATGTCTCCTCGACATTGTTGCCCAGCGGTGTGATGGCGCCTAAGCCAGTCACTACGACTCTTTTTAGTTCCATATACAATGACAAAACGAAGAAGACGGGTTAACGAGAAAACGAGTGGCAAGTCTTCCCTAAGAGGGCTTGTCTACTTGTTTGCTCGTTAACTCGTCTGCTTTAATAGAGAAATGTTTACTGATGTTGCTCAATATAGGCAATAGCGTCACCGACGGTGGCAATCTTCTCGGCCTCGTCATCGGGGATGGTGATGCCAAACTCTTTCTCGAACTCCATGATGAGCTCAACGGTATCCAGAGAATCTGCACCGAGATCGCCGGTGAAACTCTTTTCTGCACTTACTTCTGTTGCATCAACGCCAAGCTTGTCGACGATGATATCCTTTACTTTACTTTCAATTTCAGACATAGTTTTGATGTTTAAAATGAGGTTTTTAGAATACTCTTTTCGTTTACAGGGCGCAAAGGTCGTATAAATTATTCAAATAGCCAAAAAAAGTGGCAAAAAAGTGTATATTTGTGCACAAAATGGCCTATGCTGTGCAATAATTATATTCTTAAAAGGTCTTTAGGAACATTTTGTCACACATGTTCGCGCCGCAAGGGATAGTTCCCGCGCAGTTGCTCAAAGCTGTTTGGTGCGGCTTTCAGGTGCTGGCTGTCGTTCATGGGGTCGTAGAGTTGCAGGGCCAGTTCCTCGGGTGCGGTCGCAGGGATGAAATCTCGGGGCAGGGCGGGCGGCTGGATGTCGAAGGTCATGGGACGGTTCAGGAAGCGGCAAATGGCAGCTAAGGTCATCCGGGTGGCGTTGGCTTTGCCGTCAGCGCTGTATCCTGCAATATGTGGAGTGCCGATGTACACCTTATATAATAAAGGGAGGCTGATTTGTGGCTCATGTTCCCAGGTGTCCAGTATCACCTCGCCTATGAGGCCGGTCTCCATGGCTTGCATGAGGGCTTCCTCGTCGATAATCCCGCCGCGTCCGGCATTGATGAGCACGGGATGCTTCTTCATCATTCCGAAACTCTCAGCATGGATGAGGTGATGGGTAGGGTAGGGGCCGTCTGTGGTCAGCGGGGTGTGCAGACTGATGACATCAGCCTCTGCGAGCAGTGTCGTAAGGTCCGTCCAGGCGTTGCCCACGGGTGGCTGTTCGCCGGCGGCTTCGCGCGGAGGGTCGTTCAGCAGAAGGCGTCCGATGCCCATACGTTTCATCGCCACGGCCACGGCACTACCTACATGGCCTACGCCGATGATGCCCATCGTGACATTCTCATAAGTGAGCTTGCCGGCGCGTTTCAGGCGAATCAGGCAGTTGTTCACATATTGAGCCACGCTGGTGGCATTGCAGCCCGGACAGTTATGCCATTCGATGCCGGCCTGGCGCAGGTAGGTCGTGTCGAGATGGTCGTAACCGATGGTTGCGGTAACGATCAGCTGCACCGCACTGCCTTCCAGCAGCGCACGGTTACAGCGTGTGCGTGTCCTCACCACCAGGATGGTTGCATCTTTCACATCCTCGGCATTGATCTCACGTCCGCCTTTCACCACCACTTCGTCCGCCAACTCATGCAAGGCGTCCTGGATAAAAGGTATCTTATCGTCTACAACTATTTTCACTACTACTTATTCTTATGACTTCCGTGAGTTTCAAACAATTACACCAACTCGTCCACTCGTCAACTAAAAGACCCAACTCGTCCACTCGTCAACTAATAAAGACCACTACAACATCTCCGGCAACTGGAAAAGTTTGGTGCCGTTGGAGCCTTTGATGAGAATGAGCCACCCTTCGGGTTTGCCTTCTTGCAGGCAGGCTTTCACGGCTTCCACATCTTTGAAGCACCTTACCTCCATCTTTTCCGGAAGATGAGCAGCGGCCACGGCCTGTTCAAAGTTCTCCCCTACGAGCCAGACCTTGCGCAGGCCTGCATCACAGAGGGTTTTCTCGAGGACGGATTGATGAGCGGCCTCGCTCTCGGCACCGAGCTCGCGCATATCTCCCAGTATCACCATCTTTTGCGGATGTTGAATCTTGCTGAAATTGTCCAAGGCTGCAGACATCGAGGTCAGATTGGCATTGTAGGCATCCACGATGAGCTCGTTGTTTGCCGTACGGCGGTATTCCGAACGTCCCAAACTGGGGTGATAGTTCTCCAGGGCGCTATGGATGGCGTCGCCTTTCACGCCGAAGTGCAAGCCCACGGCTACGGCCGCCAGTACATTATCTATATTATAGTCGCCGATGAGCTGTGTCTGGGTGCTGAATGCCTGGCCCTCTGGTGTCTGCCATGTCAGGCGGAGCATCGGATCGCAAGCCGTGACCCTTCCGTGGCACAGCCATCGCGCTGAAGCTTCTTCGTCGCGCCCATAGACGAGGCATTTCCCCGTCTCCGGGTCCACGTTCCGCTCGGCCAGCATCCCGCACAGGTCGCTGTTGCTGCCATTGACAAAGATGCGGGCGGTGGTTTTGGCCTGCAGATAGTCGTACAACTCGCCTTTGGTGCGCTTGACGCCCTCAAACGAACCGAAGCCTTCGAGGTGGGCACGTCCCACATTGGTCACGAGCCCGTAGTCGGGCTGAACGATCTGCGTCAGGAATTGGATCTCTCCGGGGTGGTTGGCACCGGTCTCGATGATGGCAACCTCGTCGGTCGGCCGCAAGCGAAGCAGCGTCAGAGGAACGCCGATATGGTTGTTCAGGTTGCCTTGGGTGTAGAGTACGCGATAGCGCTCGCTCAGCACGGCGGCAAGCAACTCTTTGGTCGTGGTCTTGCCGTTGGTGCCGGTCACCTGCAGCACCGGCCCTTGGAAGGACTGCCGGTGGCGGGCTGCCAAGTCTTGCAGCGCTTTCAGTACGTCCGGCACTACCACGTAGCGTGCATCTCCCGCTACCGCCACGGCCGGGTCATCGACCACGGCCACGGCACAACCCGCCTCCAAGGCCTTTGCGGCAAAGCGGTTGCCGTCAAACGATTCACCTTTCAAGGCAAAAAACATGCTGCCTTCGGGACACCGGCGACTGTCCGTCGTCACTTCTGGGTGCTCGAGGTAGATTTTGTACAAACTTTCTGTCTCCATCATGACTTTTGGTTTCATTTTGAGTGCAAAAGTACAAAAAACCCTAAACTTTAATCATTAAACCTGCAACTTTCCTCTCTTAACTCTCAACTTTTTTATATCTTTGCCCCGCAAACCTTAAAAAAAGATGACGTTTGAGGC
>JAILCU010000116.1 GCA_024690405.1 Bacteroidales bacterium | reverse complement strand
CCCAATAACTATAACTACTACGTGAACTACTACCGCGACACCTTCCAGCACGGCGGCATTTCGATGGAGGAGATGCTGATTCCTTTGATCGGGCTGACGCCGAAGAGGAGGGGTGGGTGAGTTCTTAAGTTCTTAAGCTTTGAGCTTAGATGACGTGTTGGTTTTATTGAGTTGACGAGTTGCTTCTATTGAGTTGACAAGTTGACAAGTTGCTTCTATTGAGTTGGCGAGTTGACAAGTTGACGAGTTGCTTCTATTGAGTTGACGAGTTGACGAGTTGACAAGTTGACGAGTTGACGAGTTGACAAGTTGGTTCTATTGAGTTGACGAGTTTTCAAGTAGGTTTCTTTTAGTTCTTGAAGTGTCAAGCGACCCAAAACCTAAGAACTTAAGAACTCACTTCTCAAGAAACCACTTCTTGCTTAGCCGAGCGTTGAAAGGCTGCTTCAGAAATGATATCCAATCATTTCTTCGCCCGCCCCTCCCCTTAAGAACTTAAAATCTTAAGAACTTAAAAACTTAAGAACTTACTTCCCAAGAACATAAAAACTGAAACATGGAAATATATATTAGGAATCTCGATGAAATGGGCGAAAAAGCGCTGGATTTCATCAAAGCGATAGGTCGGCACCGGGTGCTGGCTTTCTATGGGAAGATGGGCGCAGGAAAGACGACTTTCATCCGCGCTCTGTGTGATGCGCTCGGCGTGAAGGAACCCGTGACGTCGCCAACGTTTGCCATCGTCAACGAATACCGGGCCACGATGATGCCGGAATCGATGGGCGGCGGGGAGGCGCCTGTCTATCACTTCGATTTCTACCGAATCCGACGTTTGGAGGAGGCGTATGATTTGGGGTTCGAGGACTATGTCTATAGCGGTGACTTGTGCCTGATAGAGTGGCCGGAGCTGATTGAGGATCTTTTGCCCGAGGATGCGCTGCACATCGACATCAGCGTGACGGAAGACGGGACGCGTGTGATCACCTTGCCTCTTTAGTCGTCGGGTTCCTGAAAAATAGTGAAGTTGACACTGCCGTAGGCGCGGTGTGCAACGTAGCAGGGATGGGAGGAGAAGTCCTGTGTTTTGCCGTGCTCCAGCACGAAGATACCTCCGGGCGCCAATAGGGTGGAGCGGAGAAGGGATTCTGTGCCGTTTTGGGAAGGAGCGGTGAGGAGGTCGCCTCCGGCGGCTGGTGGGGGTACGGCGGCAGGTTTGGCAGGGGCGGGAAGGTTGAAGATGAGGGAGGGGAGCTGGTCGAGCTCGGGAAGGGCGTAGGGGGGATCGGCGAAGATGATGTCGTAGGTGCCGGGGGCTTTGCGGAGGAAACGCAAGACATCGGCGCGTAGGACGGTGGCGCGGGCTTCGGCTTCGGCGCCGAGAGCGCTCAGAAAACGACGGATGAAGGTGATGTGCTGCGGGTCGAGCTCTACGGCGGTTACGTGGGAGCAGCCGCGTGAGAGCAGCTCGAGGGTGATGCTGCCGGTGCCGGCAAAGAGGTCAAGGGCTCGCGGTGCATCGCTCTCGAAGTCGGTGTAGCCACGGAGGACGTTAAACAGGTTCTCCTTGGCGAAGTCTGTGGTAGGGCGCGCCTTGAAGGTGCGGGGGACATCGAAATGACGTCCGCGATATTTGCCGGCTACGATACGCATAAGAAATATTTACCAATTACCAAGTCTCTCATTTGCTATTTATCAAATACCAAGTACCATTTGGGCTGGAGCGGTGAAGCTTGTTTGCTCGAGCTGGGCCCTTGATAGTTACCTGGGCGACAACGCCCAGGAATAGAACCGCCTCTGGGAGGGGAGGGCGAGGAAAATTCCGTTGAACCGCGGGCTTGCTCGCCTTTGAACCTTTTGAACCGCGAGTTTGCTCGCCTTTGAACCTTTTGAACCGCGTGTTTTGCTCGCCCTTGAACCGCGAGTTTGCTCGCTTTTGAATCGCGTGTTTTGCTCGCCCTTGAACCGCGAGTTTTTCTCGCCCTTGAACCGCGAGTTTGCTCGCTCTTGAACCGCGGGCTTTTCTTGCCCTTGAACCGCGAGTTTTTCTCGCCCTTGAACCGCGAGTTTTTCTCGCCCTTGAACCGCGAGTTTTTCTTGCCCTTGAACCGCGAGTTTGCTCGCTCTTGACTGCGTGCTTTGCGTGCGCTAAACCCTGTTGAGCAGGAGGGCCTTGAGATCGGTGGGCATTTCTTTTTCGCGAGCGAGGGGTACGCGGGAGAAGAGGTCGGAGGGGGGGAGGAGGTCGACGTGGCGGACGTAGTTGGAGAAGGCGGCCTTGAGGTCCTTCGTGGGCTCGTCGGCCCATTCGCTGATGAGGATAAGATGGTCTTGCTCGGCCTCGTAGCCCAGCATCTGCCATGCGTTGAGGGTGAAATATTGGATGTCGGCGCTGGCGGAGCATTCGAAGGTGTTGGCAAAACGCAGGCGGTTGTCGCTGTAGGCGATGACTTCGAGCCCCTCGGCGGTGACACATGCATAGAGGCGGCGGTGGCGGCGGTCGGCGTCCTGCTCGTGGAGCATAAGGCGTTCCATGAGCATAGCGCGGGAGGCGAAGAAGCGTGCGGTGGGGTAGAACTGCAGCACGGCGTCCTCGACATCGCGGCCGAAGGCATAGACCTCCACCGATTCGAGCTCGGGCTGGATGGTGTAGGCCACGCGCAGGTCGCTCATGTCGCGGTCAGCGAGGGAGAAAGCATAGAAGGATGCCGCCTCGTCGCGGTGGAATTCCTCGAGGGGCACGTGCAGCGAAGGGGTGCAGATGAGGACGAAGGCCTGGTCGATCTGACGGTTGTTGTACTCGCTGCGTGCGAGCTCGCGCTGGAGGCGCATGGCGAGGGGTTCATCGTCGACCCGGAAGTGCTCGCCGCGGAAAAGGCTTGACGTCTGGGGGTCACAGACGAAAAAAGAAAATCCATCCGCGTAGATGCGGATGGATAGGGTGAGTGGGCGATAAGACTTATTCCCAGTTGCCAGCATTGTTGTTCCAGTTGTTGAGGTCGCCAATCTTCAGACCGGGATAGGCACCCATGTCGTCAGCAAGTTGGCGGCGGTTGACAATGAGGCGGTCGCCGTTGCGGCCCATGTTCTTGAGGAAGCTCTCGTCGGGAGCGCAGCACTCCATGACATATTGTGTGCTGCCGGAACGGGTGACGGCGAGGAAGGTGTTGAGCTGGAAGGTGTCGCCTTCAGCGTAGGGGATATAACGGAGCGAGTCAGCATCGAAGCCTTCACCGAAGAGGGAGTCGGAGAGGTTGACCCACGTGGTGTCGCGACGGAAGTTCTGGAGACCGTTGGCCGCAATGGCAGCAGCGTCGCCGCTGTTGACGATGGCTGCAGCCTTGACCTCTGTGAGGCCTTTCTCCATCTGCTCGTCGGAGAGGACGCCTTCCTTAACGACCTTGGGGATGCGTCCGTGGCGCACGAACTCGACGAGTTTCCAGAGGCTGTCGCAATAGGCAGCTTCGGGGCTCTGCAATTTGAACTCTTCCTCGGCAGCTTTGATCTGGAGGAGACGTGCCTTGACGGCATTTTCGCGAACTGTCACTTCCTTCTGGAAGTCGATATCGTCCTGGATACTGCGCCAGCAGATGAACAGCAGGCCGATGACACAAAGCGCTAAAAGCGCGTTAAAAACCTTTTTCATAACGTGTATATGAAGCTTTTTGTTTATATTTGCATCGCAAAAGTAAGAAGAATAATCGAAATAATCAGCATGTTCACTCATTTTTTTCGCTTTAAATGTCAATAAAAGAGGAAATGGCGGCTTTCATTCTCGATAATTTCGGGTTTAAGGCTACAAAAGAGCAGGAAAAAGCGGCTGAGAGGATGTCGCAATTCATTTTTCAGCACGACGCGGACTCGCTGTTCGTGCTGAAGGGTTTTGCGGGTACGGGAAAGACGTCGCTGGTGGGTGCGCTGGTGCGTTCAATGGATGTACTGAAGCAGCGCACGGTGCTGATGGCTCCTACGGGCCGCGCGGCGAAAGTGTTTGCGTTGCACGCTCATCATCCGGCCTTCACCATCCACAAACGTATCTACCGCCAGAAGAGTTTCACTGGGTCAATGACGGATTTCCTGCAGAACGTGAACCTGATGAAGCATACGCTGTTTATCGTGGACGAGGCCTCGATGATCAGCAACGAGAGCCGGGGTGGGAGCGTCTTCGGCACGGGGCGCCTGCTGGACGACCTGATCCAGTTTGTGTACTCGGGCGAGGGCTGCAGGCTGATGCTGGTGGGCGATACGGCACAGCTGCCGCCTGTGGGGGAGGAGCTGAGTCCTGCCCTGGACGCTGTGGCGTTGGGCGGTTACGGGCTGCACGTAGAGGAGATGACACTGACGGAGGTGGTGCGGCAGTTGTCGGATTCCGGCATCCTGTGGAATGCGACGTTGTTGCGAAGGATGATGTCGGCTGGCGAGACGCAGGCGCTGCCGCATCTGCGCTTCCAAGGCTTTGCCGATGTGGTGGCTGTGCCGGGCAATGAGTTGATCGAGGCGCTGGAGCAGGCTTACTGGCAGGTGGGGCAGGACCAGACGATCGTGGTCACGCGCTCCAATGTGCGCGCGAATGCTTATAATCAAGGAATACGCGGGCGCATACTCGGATTGGAGGAGGAACTGACCAGCGGCGACCAGCTGATGGTGGTGAAGAACAACTACCATTGGATCAAAGCGGCAGAGGACGGAGGGACTGCGGCGGGCAGTGAGAGGGAGGCTGCTGCGGGCAGCGAGGGGGATGTTTCGGCGGCAGCGGCCATGGATTTCATTGCCAACGGTGACGTCGCCGTGGTTCGGCGGTTGCGCAACGAACGGAGCGTGCACGGCTTCAGGTTCGCCGACGTCAGTCTGCGCTTCCCCGACTATGACGATGTGGAGACCGACGCCACGATCCTCCTTGACACCCTTGCCAGCGAGGCACCGACGCTGACACACGAGCAGCAGGAGGTGCTCTTCCAGAAGGTGTGGGACGATTATCCCGAGATTACGACGAAGCGTGAACGCATGGCGGCTGTGAAGGCGGACCCCTTCTTCAATGCCCTGCAGGTGAAATATGCCTATGCCATCACTTGCCATAAGGCGCAGGGAGGACAGTGGCAACGCGTGTTTATCGACCAGGGTTATGTGACGGAGGAGATGCTCACACCGGAGTACTTCAGATGGCTCTATACGGCACTCACGCGTGCCACAGAGAGGGTCTGTCTCGTGAATTGGCCGGAGGGTCAGAGTGTGTGAAACTTCTTAAACCGGAGGCTTCAACTCATAAAAAGAGTTATAAGATGGAGGCAGAGATAGTCGGTTGTGGTTTTTTTGTGTACTTTTGTAGCACTTTTGTTGCACCTTTAATGGTGATAACCGAAAAAATGTACAAAAACTATGCCTTCAAACTCTTATTTTCTGGATATCTCACGTGTGCCGTCGGATTTCGGCGTGGGCCGTTATCAGGACCTGCTCGTTATGTTCGACAATCTCAATCGTGATATGTTCTCCTACTTCAACCGGTATGACCCTTTTCCGGTGAAGAATAATACGTTCTTTGCACTGACCGTCTTGGAAGGTTCGGTGCATATTCTGGTAAACCTGCACGACATTGTCTTACGCAAAGGACAGTCGCTGGCGATGATGCCTGGCTGTATCCTGCAGAGCAAGGAGATGAGCAGCGACTTAAAGTTCTGCGGTATTATGGTGGAGCAGAACTACGTGGAAAGCATGCGCAAGAACCTTGGTTTCCATGTGGATCTGACGTACCGCTACTACAATTATTCGGTTCATGAAATGCCGGGCATGGTGATGGAGGACTACATGAAGATGTACCGGATGCTGAGCGAAGAGCTGGCGAGTGAGGATTATACGTTCAAGAAAGAGGTGATCCAGCGTTATTGCGAGATATGGATTCTTAAGGGGATGTCCTTCGGGAGGCCGGAAGTTAAGTCGGGCTTCAGGCAGCAGTTCAACCGTCGTGAACAGATCTTTCACGATTTTCTAACGCTGCTGGAGCAGAACTACAGACGCGAGCGCAGCATCAGTTACTATGCAGGACAGATGTGCTTGACGCCCAAATACCTGTCCACGGTGATCAAGGAGGTGAGCGGTAAGCACGGGATGCAGTGGATCGACGAATACGTGGTTCTTGAGGCCAAGGCGCTGCTGCGCGACGGCCATCTGAGCGTGAAACAGGTGAGCGACCAGCTGAATTTTCCCTCGCAGAGCATGTTTGGGCGCTTTTTCAAGAAGATGACCGGCTATTCGCCCAAGGTGTACAAGATGCTGTAGGGGCGGGCGACCTCATGTACGCAGGAAAGAAAAAACGTTGTGCCGATGGGGCACAACGTTTTTTTTGTGTTGACAGACGGAACTTTCAGTCCTGAGGCTCGGAGCCGGGGATGGGCATCTGGCGCTTGAACGCTTCGTGGAAACTGATGATGGACTCGGTACGCTGCAAGCCCAAGGGACGCAGCTTGTCCTGGATGATCTCCATCAGATGCGCATTGTTACGGGCGTAGAGCTTGACAAACATGTCGTAGCCGCCGGTGGTTACATGGCATTCCACGACTTCGGGGATCTCGCGGAGTTGCGCCATCACGCGATCGAAGTCTGAGGGCTCCTTGAGGTAGATGCCCACATAGGCGCAGGTGTCGTAGCCGATCTTGTTGGGGTCGAGGACAAATTGCGAGCCCTTGAGCACACCGATCTTGAAAAGACGCTGGATGCGCTGATGGATGGCAGCACCGCTGACATTGCACAGACGAGCGACTTCAAGAAAGGGCTTGCGTGCATCGCCGGCGATGAGTGTCAAAATCTTCTCATCAAGTTGATCTAAAGTTGAATGACTCATTGTTTTCTGAATGAGGGACTAAGGTGATGATGTGATATTCAAAACGGCGATCGCACAAACTGAGATCGCCGTTTTCTTATCGTCTGACAGACGCGGATGTGCCCCGTCGTCAATTACGTCTTGTGGCTGAATAATTGATTCTCAGCGCCCATGATTTACGCAGCACTTCCTTGATATCGGTGATGATACCCATCTGCGTGCGCTGGTCGATCTTCATCGACATCACCTGCGAGGCGGGGTCGGGCATCGTGGTGCGCTCCTGGGCAACGAAATCCATTACCTCGCGGGGCTCGGCATAGCGGTCGTTGAGCTGGATGCGCGTGCCGCTACCCATCTGGGCGCGCAGCTGGTCGGTGGGAGGGCCTACGTAGATGAAGGAGACGCAGGACTTCTTCTCCAGTTTCTCGAGCTCGGTACCGGAGGGAACGGTGAACTTCACTTTCAGGGTGACTTCACGCATGGTGGTAACGATCATGAAGAAGAACAGGATCGTAAAGATCAAGTCAGGAAGAGATGAGGTGTTCATCTCCGGCATTTCTCTTTTTTCCTTGTTACGTGCCATGATTAGTTTCCTCCATAGTTTTTAGGTTCGGCCTCAGAGATCTTCTGGGGATAATAGGTGCGGATGGCCACTTGCTGGTCCTCGGAGCAGCGGGCATAAGGGTAGCCGAACTTGGCGATGGCCAAGTCGTCGCGCAGCTCGTTGTAGGCTGCCACGAGTTCGTTCTGCACCTGGAAGTAAATGTTATAGGGGGTGCCGCGGTCGGTCTGCACCGAGATCACATGCTTGTCGGTGACGTAGCACGTACCGAGGAGGTCGATGACCTTGGCATGGCGCTCAGGCAGCTTGGCCGAGTTGTTGCGGTTCTCAATGAACTCCTTTGCGCGGGCGCGGAGCTGGGCAATATCGATGAAGTCGTGGTTGACCATCAGGTTGCCGGCAGCGTTGAGTCGGACATTGAGTACATTGCGTTCCTTCACATCAATCTGGGCATCTTCCTGGTTGGGCTCGGGCGGCTGAGGCAGACGTCGGGCCAGACCCATATCCGTGTCCATGGAGGTCGTCACGAGGAAGAAGATGAGCAGGATGAAAGAAATGTCCGCAGTAGAACTCGAGTTCAGCCCAGGCACTTTTTTCTTCTTTCTTGCCATATTGTGAATGGTTTAGCGTTTACGTTTTTTTCTTATTGCTTTGAAGTGGCGCTCTTGGTGAGCCAGCCACTCATGCTGACCACGACGGCGACGATGGCCACGATGGCGAGGATGTAGATGGCCCAGAGCCACATGTCAACCACGGTCACCATGCCGGCAGAAGTGGTCTTGCCGGAAACGGTCGTATAAGCTTCTTCGCCCAGACCGGCGACCACGCCGATGATGAGTGCTACGATGACGGTGGCCCATGTGAGGAGGGTCACCTTGCCGCCTGCGATGCCTGTGGGGCTGGGACCTGTATTACCGGAATTGATGAGGGCGCCGCGAACAAGGCTCCAGACGGTGAGTCCGGCCGTGAGGGCAAAGAGCGCATACATCAAAATCAGCAGGAGGTCCGTCAGTGCGGGCGATACATGTACACCGTCGAAATCCATGTTGTTGTAGTCCACCAGGAAGAAGAGGGCGAAACACACAACACCGATACCGATACAGGAGTACAATGCGATATTTGACAGTTTTTCGAGTTTCATAATTCTGTGGGGTTATGGGGAATTTACTTCTTGCACTTGGGGGACTTCACGCACATGTCGAGCAGACTCATAGCGGTCTCTTCCATGTTAGAGTTGAGTGCCTCGATGCGGGAAAGGATGTAGTTGTAGAAGACTTGCAGCACGAGGGCAACGATAATACCGAAGATGGTGGTGATCAAGGCGACCTTCATACCACCGGCAACGACTGTCGGGCTGATATCACCTGCGCGTTCGATATCATCGAATGCCTGCACCATACCGATCACCGTGCCGAGGAAGCCGAGTGACGGAGCCATGGCGATGAACAGTGTGATCCATGAGCAGTTCTCCTCGAGGTAAGCGCCCTGCACTTCAGCCTCGGTGTTGATGGTGCGCTCGATGGTAGCGATATCGTTCTGGTCGTCGCTGGCCAGGCATTGCATGGCCTTCTTGGACACCTGAGCTACAGGGCCGCGTGTGCCAGCGCAGAAATCGATGGCTTCAGCCAGCTTGTTGGCTTCAACCTTGCCTTTGAGGGCTTCGAGGAACTTGCGGGTGTTGACCTGAGCCAGAGAGAGGTAGATGACGCGCTCGATGCAGAATGCCAGACCGAGTACGAGGGCGATGGCTACGAGGCTCATGAAGCCGGCGTCACCTTCGATGAACTTGGTCTTGAGGGTCTTGTGCAGACCTTGTTCTTCCTCAACGGGAGCAACGGGCTCCTCGGCGACTGCGGGAGCTTCTGCTTCAACACTGTCAACGACAGCCTCTGCGCTGTCAACGAGCTCGGTTGCGGCGGTGTCAGCCACTTCGTCCTGAGCCATCACGGAAGGTGTCATGCCGAAAGTGCAGGCAGCCACCATTGCAACAATTGCAAAATACTTTTTCATTTTGTTTTTGGTTTAATGATGAATGAAATTGTTATGTTTTGATTTATACTTCACGTAATTCGCTACAAAAATATCCTTTTTTTTGCTTACTTCCGCCTTTTTCTCAAAAAATCTTTCTTTTTTGTGGCGTTTTTCCTCATTTTGGGGTCGAAATAGTGGTTTTAGAGTGCTCGGGGAAAGGTTTCGAGTGCATTTTTGCCCGTTATTTCATACACTTGCGCCACTTCGACGCCATAGATGGCAGAAAGTTTCTTGGCGACGGCGGTGACGTAGGCCGATTCGTTGCGTTTCCCGCGGTAGGGAACGGGGGCGAGATAGGGAGCATCGGTCTCGAGGACGAGGCGTTGGAGGGGTACTGCTTTGCGTAGCACCTCGGGCAGACGGCAATTCTTGAAAGTGACGACGCCTCCGATGCCGAGTTTGAATCCTTCGAAGGTGAGCAGCTCGCGGGCTTGCTCCTCGCTGCCGCTGAAGCAGTGGAAGACGCCCCGCAGCGGCGGGTCCTCCGGTGTGGCGAGTTTCCGGATCTGCGCTTTCAGAACCTCCACCAGCTCGCGTTGTGCGCTGCGGCAGTGGATCATCAGCGGCAGGTGGTACCGGTAGGCCCATTCTACCTGAATGGCCAATGCCTCCTGTTGCTCAGCATATTGCGAGCGGTCCCAGTAATAGTCCAGGCCTACTTCGCCCACGCCGATGTAGGGGTGTCCGGGTTCCTTGAGACGCTGCTCCATCGCAGCCAGCACCTCGCGCCAGTTGTCGCCGAGGTCTTCGGGGTGGAGACCAATCATAGGGTAGAGGAATCCGGGGTGCTTTCCGGCGAGGCTGAGCATCGGCTCGATGCTTGCGGCGTTGATGTTCGGCAGGAAAATCTTTCCTATCCCTGCATCACGGGCCCGCTCCAGTACCTCTTCGATATCTGTCGCAAACTCCTCACCGTAGAGGTGGCTATGGGTGTCAATGCACACGAGAAATGATTTAATGATTTAAGAATTTAATGATTTAAGAATTTAATGATTTAAAGAATGGAGGACCTTAGTTTATTTGATGATTTAAGAATTTAATGATTTAAAGATTTGGACGGCGTCTGTCTTTTATTGGTTTTGTAGCCCCCTCGGGGGCTGAATGGGGGGCCGGCCTCCCCTTATTTCTATACCTGCCTTCCTAACAGCGACAGCGCGAAATCCTTCAGCGGTTCTTTGCGTTCAGCGGGCAGGGCGACGGCTTCGAGGTCGGCGAAGGCGGCATCGAAGTATTCGTTGATGCGCTGCTCGGCGAGTTGGCGCACGCCAATCTGGTCGTAGAGGGCGGTGACTGCTGCAATTTTTTCAGCGGCTGGGGCGTCGGACTTCTCAAGCCACCGTTCGAGTTCCGCACGCTGCCGGCTGTCAGCCAGGCGCAGGGCGTTGATGAGCATGAAGGTTTTCTTGCCCTCGAGAATGTCGCCACCGATGTTCTTGCCGAAGGTCTTGGGGTCGCCGTACACGTCCAGCAGGTCGTCCTGCAGTTGGAAAGCCAGGCCGATGTTCTGCCCGAACCGGTAGAGGTGAGCGGCATCGCTCTCTGGGGCGTCGGCTTGCAAGGCGCCTAACTTCATAGCACAGGCCAACAATACCGACGTTTTGAGGCGTATCATCTCGATGTATTGCTCCTCGGTGACGTCGTTGCGCGTTTCGAACTCCATGTCGTACTGCTGTCCTTCGCCAATTTCCAGGGCCGTCTCGGTGAAAAGGTCCATGACGGCGCGCAGGTGCCTGTCGTCGGCGCGGCCCATCATCTGATAAGCCATCACGAGCATCGAGTCGCCCGAAAGGATTGCTGTATTCTCATCCCAGATCTTGTGGACGGTGGGTTTGCCGCGGCGCATGTCGGCTTTGTCCATCACGTCGTCGTGCAATAGCGTGTAGTTGTGGTACGTCTCCAAGCCGAGTGCCGTGGGCATGATGCTCTGGGGGTCGTCGCGGTAGAGCTCATAGGCCATGAGCATCATCACGGGGCGTATGCGTTTGCCGCCCAGCGAGAGCTCGTACTGCACGGGGCGGTAGAGACCCTCGGGTTTGCGGGTGAAGGGTATGGCTGCCAGTGCCTCGTTCACGAGGGCGAGTATTTCCTTGGCGTTTCTCATCGTGTAATGTTTTTATTGTCGAAAAAGAGGCTGCACGTGGTCGGGCAGCCTCTGTTTTCCCTTATATAATATAATAAGGTATAGTAAAATTGCTTATTGAAGTCGGAACATGACGGGCAGGTTGAAGCGCGAGCGTACGTTCTTGTTGCCCTGTCGTGCGGGCTTCCATTTCGGCATGAGCTTGACCACGCGCTCGGCCTCCTTCGAGAGGGAGGGATCCGGTGAGCGCAGCACCTTCACGTCGACGATAGAACCGTCCTTGTTGACGACGAACTGTACAAAGACGCGACCCTGAATGCCCTGCTCCTGTGCGATGGCAGGATACTTGATGTTCTTCGCCAGCCAATCGTAGCACGCCTGGTCGCCGCCGGGGAACTGAGCGTTCTCTTCCACCACCTCGAAGATGCGGTCGTCGTCGCTCTCCTCGCGGACAGGACCCACGGGGCCTGCAGCCACAACGGTGGGAGCACCGTCGCCCACGGCTGTCGTGATGGCCTGGTTCACTTCCTCTGACGTCTGCACTTCCTCTTCGGCCAGCTCCGTCTCATCATCCACGATGTTGAGGATCTCGGCGACCTTGGGAGCGGCAGCAGGGGGAGGAGCCATCTGTTCCTTCTGCGTCGTGATAGGAATCATGTCCTCCTCGAAATTGCTCTCGTAGATAGGCTCCAGTTCTTCATACTTAATGTCACGCGTCGTGTACTCAAAAGCCACGAACATCAGCGCGAGCACCAGCACATAACCCAACAACAGGCTCGTGCCGCGGTGGCTGCGCAATTCTTCAGTCATAGATTTTGTCTCTGCCATAATGGTATTTAGTTTTATTCTATAATCACATGCTTGTACAGACGCACTTTTCTGCGCCCACGGGACAAAAGTAACACATTTTTTCGACACTCGAATTCCTTTGGCCCATTTTTTTTCATTTCAGAGCACTTTTTTCTAAAAAAACACCCTCTCGCACCCTAAAATGCCCCTTTCTTTCGTTATATTATTGAAATTATCTGTATCTTTGTGCACAAATTTTGAATATGCAACGCCGTTTCTTCATCTTTGCGCTCGTTACCGCTCTCTTGGGGGTCCGTTCTGCGGGCGCTCAGAACGAGAGTACGACCATTTTCAACTTCCTCCGTCTGCCCACTTCTGCCCACGTTACGGCTCTCGGGGGGTACAACGTGACGTTGCCCGACGACGACGGCGCTCTCCTCTTCCAGAATCCTGCGCTGATGTCCAACGTCAGCGACGGTGCCGTCAACCTCGGTTTCTTCACCTACATGCAGGGTGTCAAGGCAGGAAACGCCTCCTTCGTCAAGGCGGCCGGTGAGCGCGGCACATGGGGCGCCGGTGCGCAGTTCGTGGGCTACGGCTCGATGAAGGAGATGAGCGTTGACGGCATCGAGATGGGCGACTTCTCAGCCCTCGACATGGCCATCACGGGTGGCTATTCCTACACCCTCACCGACCGTCTTGCGGGTGGAGCTACCGCCAAGTTCGTCTATTCCAAATATGGTGCTTACACCTCCGTGGCCCTTGCCGTGGACCTCGGTATCAACTATCTCAACCCCGACAATGGCTTCTCGACATCCCTCGTCGCCGCCAATCTCGGCGGGCAGGTGAAGGCTTTTGCCGACCACCACGAGCACCTGCCCTTTGACCTCCGTCTCGGTCTCACCAAGCGGCTGGCCAATGCCCCCATCAGCTTTTCCGTGACGATGGTTGACCTTACCCGCTGGACCTCTCGCAGCTACTACAATCCGAACCGCGAGACAGAGAAGGCCGGGCGTATCCTCATGAACCACTTTGTAGCGGGTGTTGACATCATCCCCTCCGACCTCTTCTACCTCTCTGCCGGCTATAACTTCCGTCGCGCTTCCGAACTGAAGGCGGCGGGGTCTGCCCACGGTGCCGGCCTCTCCTTCGGCGCCGGCCTTCACCTCAAACGCTTCAGCCTCGGCTTTGCCTACGCCAAGTATCATGTCTCCATGCCCAGCTTCATGATAAATGCACAATACCAATTGTAATTTAAAGACCTCGATTATTTAAAGATTTAATAATTTAAGGATTTAAAGATTTAAAGACCTCGATTATTTAAAAATTTAAGGATTTAAAGATTTAAGGATTTAAAGACCTTGGTTATTTAAAGACCTTGGTTATTTAAAGATTTAATGATTTAAAGATTTAAGGATTTAAGGTCACCTCTATACAATAACCCATAACCATTTGATATGATAACTATTGCCATTGACGGTCACAGCTCTTGCGGAAAGAGCACAATGGCCAAAGATCTTGCCCGCTCAATCGGGTATATTTATATAGACAGTGGCGCTATGTACCGATGCTGCACGCTCTATGCCCTCGACAACGGACTGATTGCGCCCGACGGAACCATTGACACCGCTACCCTTGAGCAGCGTATGCCGGAGATCCATGTCTCTTTCTCCCTCAATGCCGCGACGGGAAGGCCCGACACCTATCTCAACGGAGAGTGCGTAGAGGAACGCATCCGCACCATGGAGGTATCCTCCCACGTCAGTCCTATCGCCGCCCTCCCCTTCGTGCGCGCAGCCATGACGGCCCAGCAGCAGCAGATGGGGCGCCAGGGTGGCATCGTCATGGACGGACGTGACATCGGGACGGCCGTCTTCCCCGACGCCGAGCTCAAGATTTTCGTCACCGCCTCCGACGAGATTCGCGCACAACGCCGCTACGACGAACTGCAGAGCAAGGGTCAGCACCCCGATTTCAACGAAGTCCTCGAGAACCTGCGTGAGCGCGACCGCATTGATTCCACTCGTGCAGTAGCACCGTTGCGGCAGGCCGAAGATGCCGTGGTGCTCGACAACAGCCATCTGACGATTGCCCAACAGAACCAGTGGTTGCTCGACCGCTACCACGAGTGCATCGAACGTCACTCATGATTATCGAGATTGACAGCGGCTCGGGCTTCTGCTTCGGCGTCACCCGGGCAATCGATAAAGCCGAAGAGGAACTGCGGCACGAGCAGCCGCTCTATTGCCTGGGCGATATCGTGCACAACGGACGCGAGGTGGACCGGCTGCAGCAGCTCGGACTCATCACCATCGGACACGATGAGTTTGCCCACCTGCGCGATGCTCATGTGCTCTTGCGCGCACACGGAGAACCCCCTTCGACCTACCAGCAAGCTGCGCACAATGGCATTAAGCTGATCGACGCCACCTGCCCCGTGGTGCTCCATCTGCAGGAACGCATCCGTCGCGAGTATCTGGCCGACCCGGAACATCGTCTGCAGATCGTCATCTTCGGCAAACGGGGCCATGCCGAGGTACTGGGACTCGTGGGACAAACAGAGGGGCGCGCCATTGTCATCGAGCACCCTGATGAAGTCACACGCCTGGATTTTAACCGCGATATAGCACTCTATTCCCAGACGACAAAATCCCTCGGGGATTTCCGCCGCCTTGTGGATTCTATCCGTCAGCGCATTGCCCCGGAGGCCCGATTCACCTACTACGATACCATTTGCCGGCAGGTCGCCAACCGCATGCCGCATATCCGCGATTTTGCCGCCTCACACGACATCATCCTCTTTGTGTGCGGCCACAAGAGTTCCAACGGACGTGCCCTTTTCAGCGAATGCCAGCGCGTGAATCCACACTCTTATATGATCGATGCGCCCACCGATATCGACCCTGCCGTCTTCGACAGCCACCCCGATACCGTAGGCATCTGCGGTGCGACTTCCACCCCCAAATGGCTGATGGAAGAATGCCGTCAATATGTCCTTGAAATATTAAAGGACGTTAAATAAGGCGCCCGCCTGTAACTTTTACCCTTCCCGCTCGTCTTCCTATTAGTTAATCCCTCAAGCTTCGCATGGATTTCAAGTACATCGAACAGCTCTTACAGCGTTACTTCGCCGCCGAGACCACGGTTGAAGAGGAGCATATCCTCCACACCTTCTTCCGTCAGGACCAGATGCCAGAACATCTCCGCAAATGGCAGCCGTTGTTCCGTACTGAAGACGACCTGAGCCACCTGCATCTTGGCGATGATTTCGACCAGCGTATGCTTGACCTCGTGGGCGAACGCCATGTCAAGGCACAACGTATTCCGCTTTATCAGCGCCTGCGTCCCCTTTATACAGCTGCAGCGTTTATCGCCTTTGCTGTTATCATAGGAGCCACTGTGGAGCAGACTGCTGTTCAACCCGATGAGACGGCAACAGAAATTAATGTGGCCACGGTGCAAGACGAGCTCGACCCGACCGAGACCAAGACCTTGAATATACAATCAGCGGAGGTCACTGGAATCCAGTCTCAACCGGCTGTCTCAGATAGCTTACAGAATATAAATTGAACTTTCATTTTTGCTTTTTCTTTCTAAACAGTTTGTGCGTTATTCGTAATTAGTTTTTCACCTGTTCATCAACCGAAGTTGTGAAACTTCACCCAGCCTTAAAAGAGAATAACGATTTATCAAAAGGAAGACACAAACTAAAAAAGGAGGTAGTTTCTACCTCCTTTTTGCATGCCCTCGTGCCATCGCGGCGATGGGGAATGACGGTTCATGGTTTTGTGTGATGGTTTACAATTTCTGGTTCACGATTCCTGATG
>JAILCU010000105.1 GCA_024690405.1 Bacteroidales bacterium | reverse complement strand
GCCGGTCTGCCCGTGAACCTCGAAGGGCTTGTCGGTGCCGACGGATGCGTTTGGGGTCTCAACAGCTTTGGCTTCTCCGCTCCTTACAAGGTGCTCGACGAGAAGTTGGGCTTCACCGCCGATAATGTCTACAAGCAGGTCAAGGCTCTGCTTGCATAATCTCTTAAATCCGTTGTTATCATGGATATCAAAGTAGTAGGGTTAGCCAGCGATCATGCTGGCTACCCGCTCAAAGAATTCATCAAGAAGTACCTGGCAGAACGTGGCATTGCTTTCCGCGACTTCGGCACCAATAGCGAAGCCAGTTGCGACTATGCCGACTTCGGTCACGCACTGGGACGGGCCATCGAAGATGGCAGCGTCTATCCCGGCATCGCCGTCTGCGGTTCGGGCGAAGGCATTTCCATGACGCTCAACAAGCATCAGGCGGTACGAGCCGGCCTCGTATGGCGTCCTGAGATTGCCCATCTCATCCGTCAGCACAACGATGCCAACGTCATCGTCTTCCCAGGACGTTTCATTGATGAGAACACCACTGTTGCCTGCCTCGATGAATTCTTCACCACAAAATTCGAAGGTGGACGTCATCAGGCACGCATCGAAAAGATTCCATTACATCATTAATCCTTCCCCTGTTTCTTAAGGTCTTAAGTTCTTCAGTGCTTACAATGGTTGCCTGAAGATCTTAAGATCTTTTTTTTGTGATCTTTCTTCTAAGCGCCGTCAGCGCCTTCTTCATCATCCTCCGGCCATCGCCCGTACACCTTATTATAATAATAGTCGTATAACTCATCGACTCTTACCCCGGGAAAGTCATCCTCAAACAATTCCGCAAGGTGTGGTTCTTGGGCATGGATGGCCTTTCGCAGGTTCGTTAAAGCCTTTTTGACCTGATCTGTCCTCATTGCAGCCAAGGCGAGATAGCTATGCACTTCCATCCCGTTCTCTTTGAGAAAGGTCTCGCTACAGGACGTCTGCAACGTTTCTAACCACTTTATCGCTTCTTCGTAATAATCATACTCGAAGCAGATGACGGCAGCCTGATAGAAGATGTTATAACGCTTGTCCTCATATTGACTGACCTCTTTCTCAACCAATTCCATCAGTCCCGGTAGATCATTGTTCTGTGCATATACGTGGCCGCGCAGCATCCTCTCATCCCACTCATTAGGATTTTCCCGGAACGCATCGGCAAAGTCAAGTTGCATCAGGGCGTTGACTTTGTCACCCATATGGCTAAGTATATGAGCATATTGCTCGTAGATCGCCTGCTGTTCCGGACTCAGACCATACGAGCATTCCAAAGCCTCTTCGATATCAAACCGTGCTTCCTCCAGACGATCACTGTCAAGCATGCAATACGAGTCATAGAGCCAGTTCTGCTCATTCTTCGGTGTCATCACCTTCAGACGTTCATATAACTGATGAGCCTCGTTGAAATTCCCTTGTTGCATCAGCATCCAGGCTTTCAGCTGCAATGCCCGCTCATTATCCGCATCTATAGCCAAGGCATACTCTACACTTTCCATGGCCTTCTCGTGATGTTCGAGTGCCGAATGGGCTTCTGCAGCCCAGTTCCAGCTCTCCGTGCAGAAAGGATCCACGTCTAACATACGCTCGATATATTTCAGAGCGTTTAAGTTCTTTCCCAAGCCTAACAGAACGTCTGCCTGCAGCTGCCAGGTTTTGTACCACTCTGGTGACATCTTCTCCAGTTCGTTGGCAAAAACCAAAGCCCAGTCAAAGTATTTGTAGTCGATGAAGATATAGGCTGAGTCATAGATGAAGTAGTCGCGGTCTTCATCGATCGCATCGATGCTTTGAAAAAGCAGGGAAAAGGCTTTCTCGCAGTCGTTGGCACGGATGAGCAATTCTGCGTTCAGAAACAGAACTTCACGATGGTTTTGTTCCTCTATCGCGTCGCAGATTTCTTTGGCTCCCTTTGCGTCGCCTCTCAGCATGGCCTGCCGTGCCTTGAAAATTTGAGGATCCACTGCGTCCGGATGCAGATGCAAAGCAAACTCAATAACTTCATTGCAACTCTCCTCATCTTCTGCCACCAAGGCATAATATTCGGCAATATCCGTGAGTTCCTCAGCATCCATGTACAAAGGCATCCCGCTCTCACGGGCTGCCTCATATTCCGCCAACAGTCTCTTGAACTCCGGCTCCTCGAAATATTTCAAGTCATCGTCTAATCTCAATGCTCTCTACCTTTATTAAATCATTAACCCCTCCAGCCCCAATCTCATCGCCACCATCTCATCGCCCCCATCTCATCGCCTGTCGGGTGCCGCGCATATTTGCGCGGTCCCTCTCCCCTCCTCAGCCTTTCAATTTGAACGTATCTTTCAGCCCTACCGTCTTGTTAAACACCAGATGCTCGGGCGTTGATTCTGTGTCAATATTGAAATAACCGATTCTCTGGAACTGCAGATAGGTCAAGGCAGGCATGTCCTTCACGAATTGCTCCACATAGCAGTTTGTCAGCACGTGCAGCGAGTCTGGGTTCATCATCTGCTTCATGGCTTCAATGGCACTCAAGCCTTCGTTTTGCAGACGGGCCAATTCATCACGCGGGTTCTCCACTTGCCACAGACGATCGTACATCCGCACTTCAGCAGGCAGGCAGTGTTCGCAACTCAGCCAGTGCAGTGTTCCTTTCACTTTACGGTCAGCGCCGGGCATTCCGCTGCGTGTCTCCGGATCGTAGGTACACTGGATCTCGGTGATGTTACCCTCGGCATCCTTGGTGCAGCCTGTGCACATCACGATATATGCGTTCTTCAAGCGCACCTCCTTGCCGGGCGTCATGCGGAAGAACTTCTTCGGAGCATCTTCCATAAAGTCTTCGCGTTCTATCCACAGTTCGCGGGAGAAAGCAATCTTGTGGGTCCCTTCTTCCGGACACTCAGGGTTGTTCACGGCTTCCATCTCCTCCACCTGTCCTTCGGGATAGTTGGTTATCACGAGTTTCACGGGATTCACCACGGCCGAGACGCGTGTCGAGCGTACGTTCAGGTCTTCGCGCACTGCGCTTTCGAGCAACGCAAAATCGTTCAGGGCGTCGTATGTCGTATATCCGATCTTATTGATGAAGTTGATGATGCTCTCGGGTGAGTAACCGCGACGGCGGAAAGCGCAGATTGTCGGCATGCGGGGATCATCCCAACCGCTCACAAAGCCGTTCTTCACCAAGGCCAGCAGGTTACGCTTCGACATCAGTGTATAGTTCAGGTTCAGTTTGTTGAATTCGGTCTGTCGCGGACGGTTGTCCTCGATGTCCTCTGTCTCGCCGCGCCATTCTTTCATCCATGTCACGAAGAGATCATACAGTGGACGGTGCTCCACGAATTCCAGCGTACACCACGAATGCGTGACGCCTTCCAGGTAGTCGCTCTGTCCGTGGGTGAAGTCATACATCGGATAGGCGTTCCATTTGTTGCCGGTACGGATATGGGGGATGTTCAGCACACGGTAGATGAGCGGGTCACGGAACAGCATATTGGGATGTGCCATGTCTATCTTGGCACGCAGCACCAGGGTGCCGGGTTCACATTGACCGCTGTTCATGTACTCAAACAAACGCAGGTTCTCCTCCACCGGACGGTCGCGGTACGGACTGTTCGTGCCCGGCGACGTCGTCGTACCTTTCTGTTTGGCAATGTCCTCGCTCGACTGTTCGTCCACGTAGGCGCGTCCTTCTTTGATCAGCCAAACGGCAAAGTCCCACAACTGCTGGAAGTAGTCCGAGGCATAATAGATGCTCCCCCACTCGAAGCCCAGCCAACGGATGTCCTGTTCGATGGCATCCATGTATTCCGTGTCTTCCTTCTGGGGGTTGGTGTCGTCGAAGCGAAGGTTGCAGACCCCGCCGTATTTCTTGGCCAGACCGAAGTCCAGGGCGATTGCCTTGGCATGTCCGATATGCAGATAGCCGTTCGGTTCGGGCGGAAAGCGTGTCTGCATGCGTCCGCCGTTCTTGCCCTCTGCCAGGTCGTTCTCTACTTTCTGTTCTATGAAGTTCAAGCTCTTCTTCTCCTGAACCTCTCCATTGTTATTTTCTGCCATTATCTTTATTCTTATATATATAATCTTTGTTCTTGCTGTACGCACTACGCTTGCAAAGCGCTCTGGTATCTTGCGATATATTTCCCGATGATATCGAACTCCAGGTTCACCACCGTTCCCTCTTTGATGTCGTGGAAGTTGGTGTTGTCAAAGGTGTAAGGGATGATGCACACGCTGAACGTGTTCTTCGTCGGACGGCACACGGTCAGCGACACGCCGTTAACGGTCACCGAACCCTTGTCAACCGTGAAATAGCCGCGTTTCACCATCTCCGGATCGCTGTCGTACTCGAAGGTGTATTCGTGGCTTCCTTCCTGATCTTCCACTTTTATGCAGCGTGCGGTCTGGTCTACGTGCCCTTGCACGATGTGTCCGTCCAGGCGTCCGCCCATCTCCATCGAGCGTTCCACGTTCACCGCGTCGCCCACCTTGAGCAGCCCCAGGTTCGAGCGCTCCAGTGTCTCGCGCATGGCGGTCACCGTATAGGTGTCGTCTTCAATAGCCACGACGGTCAGACAAACACCGTTGTGTGCAATGCTCTGGTCTATCTTCAATTCGCTCGTGAACGGACAGGCGAGGGTGAAGTGCAGGTTGTCCTGCTCACGTCGGATACCTCTTACCACAGCGGTACTTTCAACAATTCCTGAAAACATAATATCTTCTTGCTTTGTTAACGTTTGCAAAGGTAGTACAAAAAAATGGACTGACCTCAATTTTTTTGAAAAAAACGTTTTAACTTTGCACCCGAAATGAAAAAGGAACTGAAAAGACAGACTTATGCTTGGTTGCTGTTGTCGGTTTTTGTACCGATGATGGTCTTGGCATCAGTCCATGTTCACCCTTCTTTTTCTTCCGACGCGACCACCTGTTCCGCTTGTGTTCACCACCAGCCCCATGCAGGTCACCTCTCTTCCGGCATAGGACATCTGCATGATTGTATTCTATGCCAGTTCATGGCGACATCATTTATTGTCGCTGCCACCACGCTCCTTGCCGTCCTCACCTCCGGGCACCGTGCTTCACTCCCGGTGTACAATCAGCAGCTCCTCCATCGTGCTGTCCTCGGCAAGGAATCAAGAGGTCCCCCCTGTAAACCCTGCCCGCAGTCTTTCTAAACCCGACCCGGCCTTTCTGAACCCTGCCCGGCCTTTCTGAACCCTGCACGGCCTTTCTGAACCCTGCCCGGCCAATTTCGGTGCAGTGTACCCTTCCCCCCTTGCCGTTGCGGTAGGGCCAATGACCCCTCCTCACATTGCAGTAACGATCACGGCCCGGCTGTCATTGGAGCGCCACGCCACCCCGGCCCCGGTCCCCTCCTGTTAGCGGTGCGCCACGCCACCCCGGTCACGGCCCCGGCTGTCATTGGTGCGCCACGCCACCCCGGCCACGGCCCGGCTGTCATTGGAGCGCCACGCCACCCCGGCCACGGCCCCCTCCTGTTAGCGGTGCGCCACGCCACCCCGGCTCTTCCTGGCCCCGCCTCGGTCACCAGCACCGCTCCCCCACCCTCGTGGCCGCCGTGCCCTCGCCGTCCGGCGAGGGGTCCCCCCCCTCTTAATTCTATAATAGTTTACAAAATGAAGCCTCACTACATTATATCTTTTCTCCTCCTGTGCCTCGGCACAGCGACCCCCCTCCGTGCCCAGTCCAACGCAGACTCCGCCGACATCTATTTCCACCACCTCGACCTCGACGAAGTGGTCGTCTCCAGTCCCGTAGGTCAGATCAAGCGCAAGCAGTCTGCCACGCCTATCTCCGTGGTCAGTGAGCGCACGCTCCACCAGACCTCCTCCACCAACATCATCGATGCAGTGGCCAAGCAGCCCGGTGTTGCTCAAGTCACTACCGGCAGCGGCATCTCCAAGCCCGTCATCCGCGGCCTCGGCTACAACCGCATCGTCACCGTCGCCGACGGCGTTCGTCAGGAAGGCCAGCAATGGGGCGACGAGCACGGGATCGAACTCGACGGTCAGTCCGTCGGACAGGTCGAGATCCTCAAGGGTCCGGCCTCTCTCATGTACGGTTCCGATGCCATGGCCGGCGTCGTCATCTTCCACCCCGAATCCGTTGAACCCGACGGACGCATCGCTGCCGACGTTTCCACCGAGTATCAGACCAACAGCGGTCTCTTCGACTACTCCCTCCGTCTTGGCGGCAACAACAGCGGCTTCGTCTGGAACGGCCGCTATTCCGAGAAACTCGCTCACGCCTACAAGAACAAATACGACGGCTATGTCCCTGGAACGCAGTTCCACGAACGCGCCGCCAACGTCCTCCTCGGTCTCAACAAGGAATGGGGCTTCTCTCACCTCACCCTTGGCTACTATCATATCAATCCCAGCATGACCGAGGGCGAACGCGATGCAGTCACCGGCGAACTCCTCTCCTCCGTCTCCAACCTCAAAACCTATCACAAGACGCTCCCCTACCAGCAGATACGCCACTACAAAGCGGTCCTCGACAACTCTTTCGTCCTTGGCGACGGGCTCTTCAAAGCAGTCATCGGCTACCAGCAAAACCGACGTCAGGAATTCGAAGGTGAACATCATCACCACCACGACGCCGACGAAGAAGCCACCGAAGAAGACCACGACGCCGACGCCGAAGCCGCCGAAGAAGACCACGACCACGAAGCCGAAGCCGCCGACGAAGACCACGACCACGAGCACACCCACGCCGGAGCCGGTCTCGACTTCCTCCTCCACACTCTCACCTACGACCTCCACTACGTCTACAACGGTCTGGCCGGGTGGAAGCTCACCGGCGGCCTCGGAGGCATGTATCAGCGTTCCTCCAACGAGGGCGAAGAATACCTGATCCCTGCTTACAATCTCTTTGATATCGGTGCCTATGTCACCGGAGCCAAGACCATCGGGCAGTGGAGCCTGAGTGGCGGCTTGCGGTTCGACAACCGCCATCTCCACAGCCATGAGCTCCTCGAGGAAGGCGCGTTGCGCTTCTCCGATTTCTCGCGCAACTTCTCTGCGCTCACCGGCTCTGTCGGTGCTGTCTATCACGTCCATCCGGATGTAAATATCCGTGCCAATGTGGCCCGCGGCTTCCGTGCTCCTAATCTCAGTGAGCTGGGCTCCAACGGCATCCATCACGGCACTTTACGCTATGAGATTGGCAACAAAGGTCTCAACCCCGAATACAGCTGGCAGACTGACCTCGGTGCCGACTATTCCGGACGTTATCTCTCCGTCGAGGCGGCTTTCTTTCTCAACCGCATTGACAACTACATTTTCGCCGCCTGCACTTCTTCCGAGGCTGAAGTCGCATCCAATGGCTACCGCACCTATCATTATACGCAGGGCGATGCTCTCCTCAAGGGCTTCGAGGCGGGGGTGGATATCCATCCTATCCACCAGCTCCACATCGGCTCCACCTTCTCCATGGTTGATGCACGTCAGCTCCATCAGTCGGCCGACACTCGCTATCTTCCTCTTACGCCTCCCGCACGTCTCACCGGCGAGGTGAAATGGGAGTTCAGCCACAACGGCGATCACCATGCTCCCATGCCGGCCGGCAAGCGTCATAACAGCCTGGCTCACATCTTCGACAATGCCTTCGTCAGCGCCGGTGTAGCTCACTATTTCCGTCAGAATCACTACTACAAAGCCTACGGCACCGAAACGGCCACTCCTGCCTACACCCTCTTCAATATCACCGCCGGCACCGACATCCTCCTGCCCTCTGGCTACCGCCTCTGCGAGCTCTATCTCATTGCCGACAACCTCTTCGACTGTGCCTATCAGAGCCACCTCAGCCGACTGAAGTATGCCGACATCAACAGTCAGACCGGTCGCATGGGCATCTACAACCCCGGCCGCAACATCACCCTCAAGCTCATCTTCCCCCTCAAGCTCACCTGATCTGAGCGCACACCTCAAAAAGAACAAACGCAGCGCATCTCCGCGCTGCGTTTGTTCTTTGTTCTTCTCCTCCTCCAGGGGATTGCAAAAGTTCACCCGGCTCCCTCGCGTTCACCCGGCTTCCTCCTTCCTCGTGTTCCCTCGGCTTTCCCCTCATTCACCTTGTCTTCAACGCCTTTCCGTTCAGTCGTTGCGCCCCGTCTCTCCGAGTGGGAACAAGCCATAGAGTTCGGCATCGATCATGTCCGTCACCTGCTGAAAGGCCAGCGGGTCATCGCCGAACTTGCAATGGTCACCGTCCACGACGATAAGGTTACCTTTATAGCCGGCGATCCATTCCTCATAGCGGTTGCCGAGGCCCTGCAGGTAATCGATGCGTATGCTTTGCTCAAATTCACGGCCGCGTTTCTGGATCTGGGCGATCAGCGTGGGTATGCTGGAGCGGATATAGATCATCAGGTCCGGCAGCTTCACCAGCGACATCATCAGGTCAAAGAGGTCCGTGTAATTGTCAAAGTCGCGGTCGCTCATGTAGCCTTGGGCGTGCAGGTTCGGGGCAAAGATACGGGCATCCTCGAAAATCGTACGGTCCTGGATGATGGTCTCGCTGCTCTTCCCGATCTCCACGACGTCCTTGAAGCGCTTGTTCAGGAAATAGATCTGCAGGTTAAAGGACCAGCGACCCATATCTTTATAGAAATCATCCAGATAGGGGTTGAAGTCTACGGGTTCAAAACGGGCGGTCCAGCCGTAGTGGGCGGCAAGGAGCTTGGTCAGGGTGGTTTTTCCACTACCTATGTTTCCGGCTATAGCAATATGCATAATGATTCAGTTAACAGTGAACTGCTCTCTATTATATATTATATTAAGGTGTTATTCTCTGATGTTTGGCTGAAGAGTCCGAACAGTGTCTGGTCTATCTTGTCTACGATTTGCGCGAAGTCCTCTGGACGGTGCTGGAAATCGAGGTTGTCCACGTCGATGGGCAGGATGCGTCCGCGGTATTTCTCGTAGATGAAGTCCTCGTAGAGGTGATTGAGGTTGCGCAGGTAGTCGATGGGCATGCTTTGCTCGTAGTCGCGGCCGCGCTTCTGGATATTACCGACCAGATGGGGCACCGAGGCACGCAGGTAGATCATCAGATCCGGATAGCGCAGGATGTCGGTCATCTGCTCAAAAAGTTCCATGTAGGTCTCGAAGTCGCGGTCCGAGAGATTTCCCATCTCGTGGTTGTTGGTCGTGAAGACATACACGCCCTCATAGATACTCCTGTCTTGAATGATAACCTTCTCTGTCTTAGAGAGTTCCAACAAGTCCTTGAAGCGCTGCTTTAAGAAGTACACTTCCAGGTTGAAGCTCCATCGGGGGATGTCCTTGTAGTAGTCTTCAAGGTACGGATTATAGTCCACGGCCTCGAATTGGGCGGTCCAACCATAGTGCTGGGCCAGCATATTCGTGAGCGTAGTCTTTCCGCTTCCTATGTTTCCGGCTATTACGATATGCATCGTTTCCTGTGATATGCTTTTTGGGCTTTTTGCAAGCCTCTATGATTGTGGTAAAGTGTAATCTGTGTGCAAAGATAGCCTTTCCGCTCCACAAACCCAACTTCTGCCCTCCTTTTAACCTTTTTTTTATTACAAAGTCATTTTTGGCCAATCGTTTGTCATAAAAATCCATCCCCTGCTTACTTACAATGTGTTATCTTTGCGGCATCAAATATCTGTTAACGATCTCATCTCGCCGCCCCTCGCCGCCCCATCGCCCCTCCCTTGCCGCCCCTCGCCCCTCCCTTGCCGCCCCTTGCCGCTCCTTGCCCCTCCCTTGCCCCTCCTCCCTCGCCCCTCCCTCGTGGCCGCCGTGCCCTCGCCGTCCGGCGAGGGGGGCCCCTCCCTCAATGAAGCAGCGCCCCCCTCCCCCCGGCGCTGTTTCTTTTATCCTAAATCAACACTTTATCAGAAAATAAGGAAAAAGTATTGACTTTTTTTGTGCTTTTGCTCAAATTTATCTATCTTTGCCCCCGAATAGTATAGCGCATTAAAGCGTGAACGTCTTACATGATTCCACAACTACAGGATCAACAATTCCAAACTTCACCCATACGAATGGCGTGATCAGCATAATGAGCGAAATAGAATCTACTAACATAAACTCTTTAAAATCAAAAAAGAAATGAAACAAAAACTACTCAACAATTTCAGGCTGCGAGCCCTTATGCTTGTAGCCCTGCTCTGCGCTGCCTTTGCGGGAGCGTGGGCAGACAGTAAAACCTTCACGTTCAGTGAATTGGGCCTTTCGAATGGTGTGGAATATACAGACCCATTTGAGAAAGACAACATCACTGTGACATTCTCCGCTGGCAGTAAGTACTATAACACAGGTACTGCCATGCGCCTCTATGGTGGCTGCAGTGCCACCTTCTCGGCTAATGGCAGCAACATCACTAAAGTAGAGCTGACTTTTGCAAGCGGTAATGCACCTACATCAAAGGACGTGTGGTCAACAGAAGGAAAGACATCCGTCTCCAATGATTACACTACATGGTATGGAAGTGCCACGTCTGTTTCCATCACTCGTCCCTCAGGAAGTGGACACTGGCGCCTTCAGGCCGTGACAATCACCTATGAAACATCTGGCTCTGGGCTCGCTGCATCCAACCTTGCCTTGACGGGTGCTCCCGTTGCTCTTGAGTTTGACTTGCACACCAGCGCTGCTGCACAGACTGTTTACTATACGACATCCAGCACAGGTGCCGTGACTGTTGGTGCCAGTGACTATGTGGAAACAAGCGTAGATGCAGAAAAGAAAGCCATCACCGTAACGCCTCTCAAGAAGACAAGCGGTGCAGTTGAAATCACCGTTAGCCAGGCTGCAGATGAAACCTATAAGGCAGGTTCTGCTACTTTCACCGTCACTATTGACGACAGCACTCCCAAGACGGGCGCTTGGGTGGCAACAGACTTGGCATCCCTCACCGAGGACGATGTCTTCGTTATCGTGGGCAACAATGGCAGCGATTATGCCTTGCCAAATGATAATGGAACTGGCAGCGCTCCTTCTGCTGTCGAAGTGACCGTCGAAGATGATGAGCTGACCAGCGATGTGGCAGACAACATCAAATGGAACATCAGCGGAGATGCCGAGAATGGATACACGTTCTATCCTGATGGAAGCACAACGACTTGGCTCTACACGACAACTAATAATAATGGTGTTCGTGTAGGAGATAACGAAAACAATGCATTTAAGATTGTAGATAATTATTTGCAGAACACTGCCACAAGTCGTTATGTAGGAGTTTATAATTCGCAAGATTGGCGCTGCTATACCTCTAATACGGGTAACATTGCTGGTCAGACTTTCACTTTCTACAAGTATGAGGACAATGCAGCCGTCAAGACTCCCGTCATCACTGTAGAAGAGTCCTTCGTTGGCAGCATCACAGCTACCATTACATGCGCCACAGAAGGTGCCACCATCTATTATAGCTACGACAACGTAAATTGGACGGAGTACACAGAGGCTCTGGTAATCACTGAAACGACAACCATTTATGCCAAGGCTCAAAAGGATGAGGACGTGAGTTCCATTGCCCAAGCTACAACGACCAAGACCCTGGCTACTCCCACAGTGACCATTGATGCTACTGGTATCACCAACACAAACGTTTATGAAGGTACTGATGCAGGCTCTCTGTCTGCCTCTGTCACTTACAACGAAGCTGCTGTTGAAGGTGCCACTGTCACATGGAGCGGAAATGCCGACGCTGTCGCTACCATCAACGCTTCCACCGGTGCTGTTACTCTTGTAGGTGCTGGTTCCGTCACCTTCACTGCCACCTATGCTGGTAAGGAAGGAGAATATAATAGTGCTTCTGAGACCTATGAGATGACGGTCACCAACACCGATCCGAATGCTCCTGGAACGGAGAACAATCCCTACACCGTAGCTCAGGCTCTGGAGAACACTCCCGCAAGCGGCACTTCTGCTGATGTCTATGTAAGAGGTATCGTTTCTCGCTTCTACAATACAGACGTCGTTAAGGACTACAGCAATCGCTACTATATCTCTGACGACGGCACAGAGACCGACGAACTCTTGGTTTACAAAGGCAATGGCCTCGACAACGTAGCCTTCTCCAGCGCCGACGACCTTCAGATTGGTGATATCGTTGTGATCAAGGGTGGCCTGACCACCTTTAATAGCACGAAGGAATTTGCCTCAGGCAACTACATCGTCAGCCTCGTTCGCAAGGCTGCCACTCCCACCTTCGACCCTGAATCAGGAGCTGTGGCTTCTGGCACTGAAGTGACCATCAGCACAACCACTGAGGGCGCTACCATCTACTATACCACCGATGGCTCAGAGCCTACCACTGAAAGCGCTGTTTACGAAGGGGCCATCACCATCACTGAGGCCTTGACCATCAAGGCTATTGCCGTGAATGACGGCTACACTGACAGCGATGTGGCTACTGCTGAATATACCATCAGCGTGGAACCCTACATCACTGTTGACACCACCCCCATCGAGATTGCTTCTGCTGGTGGCGAAGGAACCATCGAGGTTACCTATAATAACTTTGACGAGGTTACAGCCGACATCGCCTTCTACGAGGCTGACGGTACAACTCCTGCCGAATACAACTGGGTTGTGGCGACAATCAACGAGCAGACCAACAATGTGGATTACATCGTTGAGGCTAATACCGGCGAGGCTCGTACTGCTTACTTGAAAGTCTATGCTCTCGATGCAGAAACTAATGTGGTATATTCCGAATTGATTACGATCTCACAGGCTAAATTGGTTATTGACTACGCCACCCTGCCCTTCAGCTTTAATGGCGGTAAAGATGATATTGACAACACAACAGGCCTTACAGCAAATGGATTAGGTTCTGATTATAAGAGTGCACCTTATCTGAAGTTCGACGGCACTGGCGACTATCTCGTTCTGAAGCTCAACGAGGCTCCCGGTATCATCGCTTTCGATATCAAGGGCAACGGCTTCTCCGGTGGTACCTTTACCGTCCAGACTTCTGCTGATGGCGAGAGCTACACCGACCTAGCAATCTATACCGCCCTTGGCAATAGTCTCTTCAACGAGATGTTGGCCAATACCGACGCGACCGTCCGCTATATCAAGTGGATCTACACCTCCAAGAGCCTTGGTAACGTGGGCCTTGGCAATATCAAGGTGAGCGCCAACGGCTATACCCGCACCGTCACCGCCGGCAACTTCGGCACCATCTGCCTGCCCTATGCCGTGGCAGCTGACGACTACATCGGTGTTACCTTCTACGAGATTGCCAGCAAGAAGACCGTTGACGGAGATCTCCAGTACATCACCCTCGCGGAAGTCACTGAAGGACTCACTGCTGGCGTTGCCTACCTCTTCCTGGCCGACGATAAAGCTACGCAGCTCGTAGCAGCCTACAGCGGCGACGCAGTGACAGAACCCATCGAAGCTGGAGACAGTGGTACAGGTCTGACTGGTACCTTCGAATCTGCCTACATCCCCGTTGGCAACTTCATCCTCAAGAACGGCGTCATCTACTACGTGGATAAGGCCAACTACGTGAAGTCCGGTGCCAACAAGGCTTACATCGACCTCACCGACGTTGACGAGGAAGGAGAGGCAAGCGTCAAGGGCATCCGCCTCTACGGCGAAGGTTTTGATGCTACAGGCATCAGCGGCGTTGAAGCACAGGGTGCACAGGGCAAGGTTTACAACATCGCAGGTCAGCGTGTGAGCAAGACCACCAAGGGCTTGTACATTGTGAATGGTAAGAAGGTCGTCATCAAATGATGAATGTGCTAATGTCAAACCTCAAATTGTTTACGACAATGAAAAAGATATATTTAGAACCGACAATCACAGTGCTGACAACTGAGCACATCCTCCCCATTGCCACGAGC